>JAPLGR010000015.1 GCA_026390045.1 Chloroflexota bacterium
AGCGTCACCGGTGCACCGACACCGGCCAATGGCATAGAAACCATCTGGGCCGGCACGCCGGCGCGCGCTAGATCGATCAGGCTCTGCGCGGCGAAACGACTCCAGATCAGCGGCGGCGTCGGACAGACATCGAACACGGCCAGGGGCTTGCGCGCCAACCCCTCCCGCCCATCGCGAAAGACCGCCAGCATGTCGAACATCGACTGCGTAGTCGTTGTGCTGAACGCACCGGTGACGATCGGCTTCTTGGAGTGGAGCAGCACAAGGAACAGGCGGTACAGGTCACCGATCGCTTGCGGAACATCGCCGCACACAACTGCCGTCGACTGAGCGTCATAGGCCGGGAGCATCTCGGCCACCTGGATCAGCCGAACTAGATCGGGCGTGACCGATGGGCGGTGCTGCCCGGTATCGGGATCCAACACGTTGACCCCTGAAGACCCCGGATCGAACTGCACCGTGTTCCCACCATAGTGGACGGCGGGCTCTCCCTCCCGGGTGTAGAGCGAGAACTCGCGCGGCACCGTTTCGAGCGCGTGCCGAATCACGGCCTCGGGGATGCAGACGACCTCGCGCCCGCCGTCGACCGTCGCGCCTGCCGCTTGCAGCAGCTGCTGTCCCTCGGGCGATTGGACTTTGACGCCAGGCTCGCGAAGAAGCTGAAACCTCTGCGATCTGCCGCGTCGCTGGCACCGATCAGGCCCATGTTGCCCGGGCATGACGCGCGCAGGCGCAGGCTCCCGACAGTCTGTGTGATGCCAGCAAGTCCGGCTGAGCGAGATTCTAGGCCCAGGACCCATTCGCGCACACCCATGCGCGACGGCAGGCTAGGCGCGCGATCAAGCACGAAACGGGACGACAGTCCTGATTGCCCTGCCCCTGCGCATGTGCTAGATTCAGGATTGGCGGACAGCGTCGCCTGCATCGCCGCGCCCGCCGGGCGGCCAGGAGATCCATGGCGAGTACACCTCAACAGAACCTTCCTGACAACTTTGCCGCAGGCCGTGTCGCCAGCAGAGAGCGCCCGACCCCCGCGCCGCCACGCCCGGCATCCGTTCCCGTGCCGCCGGAGCCCGCATTTGACCGTGAGGCCTCACTGCGAGCGGCCGCGGCGGCCTCTGTCCCGATTCCAACGGAACCCGAAATCGAGCGCGCTCCGCTCCGGGGCGTCCTGCTCCGGCAAGAGGATGAGATCGAGGCGGAAGAAGAACCGTTACTTGAGGATGAAGAGGAAGAGGTTGAGGCGGCGCCCGGGGAGGCTCCACTGGGGCGGCTCTCGCGTCTGATGGCCGGGGCACGGGAACCGGAGCCGGTCACCGATTGGGCGCCGTCGCTTGTCCCTGATCGCAAGCCTGCCGAGGCACCAGCACCGCCGGTGGTCCCACCGCCGGCCGCCGCGTCGGCCGCGGCTGTCGGGGCGGTATCGCAGACCGCGGCCAAAGCGGGTGCGCCCCCAAAGGCCGCCGCACCTGCCAAGCCCACGGCCAAGCGCGACGCCCCACCTGCCGCCGATCCCCCGCCCGGCCAGCGCTACCGCGTCGCGCTGAACAGCGATCAGGTCACCTTCCCGATGCAGTCATGCGCCCACTGCATGACCTCGCCTGCCCCCAAACGGCTGACGATCGTGGGGACGTCCCCCCAAGGCCAGGCCGTTGGCCAGCGCAAGATCTCACGCTATACCCTCCCGCTGTGCCGGTCGTGCTATCGCCGGGCGACGGCACGCACGCCGGAGGAGAAGAACGCCCGGCTGAACGCGCACCTGATCTCGGCGCTGATTGCCCTCGCGCTACTGGTCGCTGCGCTGGCAGTCCCTGGGCTGATTGATATCCAGGGGAATGTCGGCTTGGCGGGCATCCTCATACTGATCTTGCTGGTGGTCGGGTACGCACTTCCAGCGGCGATCCTGCTGGGCCGTGCAGGCCGTTTCCCGCCAACAGCGGACGCGCGCTACGTGCGCACGACGCTTCTCATCCCGGAGTCCAGCCAAGGGCTGGAGTCGGCGTTCGAGTGGCGCAACCAGCGCTATGCTGAGGAGTTCCACCAGGCCAACCATCAGCACGTGCTGGCTGGCGTGGTTGCGATCAAGGACCGCACGCCGGCCGCGTAATCGTTCCACGGACTTGAAGATGTAGGGGCACGGCATGCCGTGCCCCTGCGCGAGATGGTAGCTCGCAGCGCGGTCAGCGAGGCAGGTGCTCCTTCAGGAACTGGCCGGTGTACGACGCCGGGACGTGGATGATGTCCTCCGGCGTGCCCTCGGCCACGATCTCACCGCCGCGCTCTCCGCCCTCGGGCCCCAGGTCGATCACCCAGTCGGCCACCTTGATGATGTCCGGATGGTGCTCGATAATCATCACCGTGCCGCCCTGGTCCACCAGCTGCTGCAGGACCTCGATCAGCCGGTGCACGTCGGCAGCGTGCAGGCCGACCGACGGCTCGTCCAGCACGTACAGTGTGTTCCCGTTGCCGCGCTTGGACAGCTCGCGTGACAGCTTCACGCGCTGCGCCTCGCCGCCCGAGAGCGTCGGCGCCGGCTGCCCGATCTTGATGTAGCCGAGCCCGACATCCTGCAGCGTCTTCAGCTTGCGCTCCATCGCCGGGAAGGCCGAGAAGAACTCGACCGCCTCGTCAATTGTCGTGTCAAGCACCTCGGCGATGTTCTTGCCCCTGAACCGCACCTGCAGCGTTTCCCGGTTGAAGCGCGCCCCGCGGCACACCTCGCACTCGACGTACACGTCCGGCAGGAACTGCATCTCGATCCGCAGTTGCCCCTGGCCCTCGCACGCCTCGCACCGCCCGCCGTGCACGTTGAACGAGAATCGCCCGGCCTTGTAGCCGCGGACCTTCGACTCGGGCAGTTCGGCGAACAGCGTGCGGATGGCATCGAACAACCCAGTGTAGGTGCCCGGATTCGAGCGCGGCGTCCGGCCGATCGGCGACTGGTCGATGTTGATGATCCGGTCGACGGTTTCGATGCCCTCGATGCGGTCGTGCGCGCCCGGCAGCTCCCGTGCCCCGTTCAGCTTCTGCGCCAGCGCCTTGTGCAGCACCTCGACCATCAGCGTCGACTTGCCCGAGCCGGAGACGCCGGTGATGCACACGAACATCCCCAGCGGAAGCCGGACGGTCAGGTTCTTCAGGTTGTTCGCGCGCGCGCCGACCACGGTCAGGAACTTGCCGTTGCCTGGCCGCCGTTTCTCTGGCACGTCGATGCGCAGTTTGCCCGCCAGGTAGCGGCCGGTGACCGAGGCGCGGTTGCGCGTCACCTGCGCCACCGTCCCCTGCGCCACGATCTCGCCACCGTGTTCGCCGGCGCCTGGCCCCAGGTCGATCAGCCAGTCGGCGGCGCGGATCGTCGCTTCATCGTGCTCAACCACCAGCACGGTGTTCCCCAGGTCGCGCATGCCTGTCAGCGTCTTGATCAATCGGTCGTTGTCGCGCGGGTGCAGGCCGATCGACGGCTCGTCCAGCACGTACAGCACGCCCATCAGCCGCGAGCCGATCTGCGTCGCCAGCCGGATGCGCTGCGCCTCGCCGCCTGAGAGTGAACCGGCCGAACGGTCGAGTGTCAGATAGTCGAGGCCGACGTCGACCAGGAACCCCAGCCGGTCGCGGATCTCCTTCAACACGCGGTCGGCGATCTGCTGCTGGCGTTTGCCCAGCGGCCCGCCGGCGCTCTGTAGCCGATCGACCCACGCCAGCGTGCGCACCACCGGCCAGCCCGTCACCGAGATGATGTTGGCGTCGTCGACGGTGACCGCCAGTGCCTCCGGCCGCAGCCGCTTGCCCTCGCAGCGCGGGCAGGGCCGCTCGGACATGAACTCCTGGATCCGGGCGCGCATGTCCTCCGACTGCGTTTCCTGGTAGCGGCGCTCCAGGTTGCCGATGATCCCCTCGTACGCGGTTTTGAACGTCGCCTTACGACCCTCACGGCTCTGGTAGCGAACGGAGATCTGCTCGCCCTGCGTGCCGTACAGAATCAGATCGAGCTTCTTCTTCGAGAGCGACGACACCGGCGCGTCCAGGTCGATGTCGTGTTGTTCCGCCAGCGCCTCGATCAGCTGCCAGTAGTAGCCGCGGCGGTCGCGCCCCTGGTTCGACCACTCGCCGGCGGCGATGGCACCCTCGGCGATCGACATCGAACGGTCGGGGATGATCCGGTCCGGATCGATCTCCAGCTTGATACCCAGGCCTTGGCACTCGGGGCAGGCGCCGTGCGGCGTGTTGAACGAGAACGTGCGCGGCTCAATCTCGGCCAGCGTCGTGCCGTGCTCCGGGCAGGCCAGCAGCTCCGAGAACGGCAGGTCGACGGCGCCCTTCGCTCCCTCGCCCTTGAGCTGCGAGACGATCATCATGCGGTTGCCCCAGCGCAGCGCCGTCTCGACTGAGTCGGTCAGCCGCGTGCGGTGAGCTTCCGCTTCCTCGCCCTGCTCGTGCTTCACCACCAGCCGGTCGATCACCGCCTCGATCGTATGGTTCTTGTAGCGGTCGAGCTCGATCTCGTCCTCGATCGGCACCACCGCGCCGTTCACCCGTAGCCGGGCGAACCCAGAGCGGCGGGCGTCCTCGATCACGTTCTGGTGCGTGCCCTTCCGGCCGCGCACCAGCGGCGCTAGGATCAAGAGGCGCGTCCCGTCGGGCAGTGCCTCGATTGCATCGACGATCTCCTCCGCCGACTGCTGCCGCACCTCACGCCCGCAGATCGGGCAGTGGGGCACACCGACACGGGCGAACAGCAGCCGCAGGTAGTCGTACACCTCGGTGACCGTGCCGACGGTTGAGCGCGGGTTGTGCGAAGCGCCCTTCTGGTCGATCGACACCGCCGGGGACAGGCCGTCGATCGAGTCGACGTCGGGCTTGTCGAGCTGGCCGAGGAACTGCCGGGCGTAGGCCGAGAGCGACTCGACGTAGCGCCGCTGCCCCTCGGCGAAGATCGTGTCGAAGGCCAGCGACGACTTGCCCGAGCCAGAGATGCCCGAGATGACCACCAGCTTGTCGCGCGGGATCTCGACGCTCAGGTTCTTCAGGTTGTGGACGCGGGCGCCA
>JAPLGR010000317.1 GCA_026390045.1 Chloroflexota bacterium
GGGTGCCGCCAGACGGGTGGCAGAATGCGACGTCTCGGGGTCACTCCGCCCGGCAGGGCGTGCTGACCCTGCATGGTTGCCTGTTCTTGACCGCGAACACACTTGAGGAGAGGAAATGGACATTGCTGGATTGCTCGTAAGCGTGATCGCCGGAGCCGCTGGCGGCAACGGCGCAGGCGCGCTCATGAAGGACAAGAGCCTCGGCACGCTTTGGAACTCCGTGGCAGGTGTCGCGGGCGGCGCCGGAGTGAGCGCGCTCTTGCCCGCTATCCTGCCGGCTATCGGCACCATCATGCAGGGCGGCAGCCTCGATATCGGCGCCATCCTGAGCCAACTCGTTGGTGGTGGCGTTGGCGGCACGATCGTCATGGTCGTGGTCGCTCTGATCAAGAACGCGATCTCCAAGAAGGCATAATCGTCTCGCACTTCGCATAACCCTGGTGACCAGAGCGGCCCCGTCGTCCCTCATCGGCGACAGCGCGGACGCTCTGTGATCGATCGGTGATGCGGCACGGAGCGGAGAGTTCTTCGCCCCCGCACCGGGCAGCATCATTCAATGGCAGAGGTACGCCTCGGGCGACTTTCTGCCCAGCGCGGCAGAACCAGGCAACCAGACGGACGTGCGCGCAGGACGCTGTCCTGCGCGCACTCGTTTCTGATCCGAGGCTAGCGTCCGGGTCCGCCTAAAGCATCCTGTCCAGGAGGAACGCCGGCTCGTGGACCTCCTGCGGCTGGCCCTGATCGTCAAAGAACGACCAGTTGCCCGGGTCCTCGCCAAAGACCTCATACCCCAGGCGCTCATACAACCGGCGGGCGGCGTCATTGTCTTTGGCGACGGAGATCAACACGCGGGAGAAGCCGCGCTGGCGCAGGATGGATTCCGCCTCGCGAACCAGCTCGGTTGCGATGCCCCGGCTCCTGTACTCCGGTCGGACGCGCAGCGCGTACAGGTAGGCCGCCCGACCGTCTCCGCCGGCGAGCGCTGAGTCGACCTGCATGAAGATCTGCCCGACGATCTGCCCGGGCATCTCGGCGACAAGCAACACCCGCCGCCCCCGCAGTGAGTCGGCGTACGCCCGTTGATACACCGTACGGAAGCGTTGGTACTCACCTTCCCACTCGAGGGCACGCAAGTCCTCGGAGCGCGCCTGACGAATGATCAGGGGTGGTGCCTCATCCACGCGGTGGCTTCTCCCCCAGCAGTGTCCGCAGCAACTCGCGTTCCTGGTCGGAGTTCTCTAGCTGCCCGTCGAGCCATGCCGAGCGCAGCGTGGCCAGGATGCGGCTGTACGCCGGACCCGGCGGCAGGCCCGCTTCACGGAGCGCACGCCCGTCGGTGACAGGTGCCACGCGGCGCCAGGTGGCCAGGTAGGCCGTCAGGATCTCACGCGCCTGTGGGCTGTCTGCCAGCGCCAGCCACGCAGCCACCAGGCTTTCCTCGCCGGCGTCTTCGAGACGCGCGACCGCATCGCTGGGGGCAATACCCATCGGCCAGCGCGGGATGGCATGCGTCAATCGATTGGCGTCCACGACGACCGCACGCGTGGCCAGTGGGAAATGCAGCCGATCGCACACAGCGGCGACCTGATTGGCGTCGAGACGCGCCAGCCAAAGGGCATAGAACAGCCGCTCAGCCTGCGGCGGTTCATGCAGCTGCCAGGCTTCTGGCGGCCGGAAGGCGCGCAAGTCAGACAGCCGGGCCTCCAGCCAGGCATCCCACCCAAGCGCTGGATGAATCGCGCTGAGCAGCCCCAGGGCGTCCAAGCGAGTCATGATCGCCCCGGCACAGGCTTCCTCAAGGACCAGCCCGAGTTCGTCGCGCAGGCGTTCGCCGCTGACGCGATCAAGCATCGGAATCGCCTGCTGCATCAACTCCAGGGTGCGAGGTTCGATGGCGAACGCAAGGCGCTGTTCCAGCCGGGCGGCGCGGAGCATGCGCGTCGGATCGTCAATGAAACTGATCGAGTGCAGGACGCGAATCACCCGATCGCTCAGGTCCCGCCCCCCGCCCCACGGGTCCAGCAGCTCGCCGTAGTGGCGGCCGTCAAGGCGAAGGGCAAGCGTGTTGATGGTGAAGTCGCGCCGGTGCAGGTCCAGCTTGATGCTGCCGCGCTGAACCGACGGGAGCGCCGTCGGGTGTGCGTAGAACTCGGTGCGCGCGCTGACCAGGTCAAGCGAGGCCGGCAGGTCAAGCGGCATGTCGTCCCGAGCGCCAACCGCGCGCAACAGCCCGGCATGCCGAAGGTCGAGGTGCCATTTCGCGGTGCCAAACCGCGTGTGCGAGCTTACCCGGCCCCCGTAGGATGCGGCCAGCCCTCGCGCCAGCGCGATGGCGTCGCCCTCGACGACCAGATCGAAGTCCACACCGGGCAATCCGAGCACCAAGTCGCGCACAAAGCCGCCGACGATGTAGATGGCATCGCCCTGCGCTTCCGCCTGATGGGCAGCCAGCCGCAGCAGGACCAGGCGCTCCGGCGACAGTGCGGTCTCCAGCCGTGGAGCGAGGCTGGCTGGCCTCGCCCCGCTGGCTTCCGCAGCCAGTGTGCGCAACAGGTCAGTCCGCGTGACGATGCCGATGATCTCGCCAGTTTCGGGATCAGCAACGGGCACCTGACCCCAGTCGTGCTGGATCATCACTCGCTGCAAGTGCTGCACCGAGTCGGCCGGGGAGACCACGACGGCGCCGACATCCATGACACTCGAGACCGGACGCGCACCCATGGCGTGCGACATGGCGCGGTCGACGGCGCGGCGCGTGATCAGGCCAACTACATGCCCGCCTTCCACGACCGGATAGCCCTCATGGCCGAAGCGCTGCATGCGCTCGGCGGCCTCGGAGACGCGGGCTGTGGGGGCCAACAGCTGCGGTTCGCGGGACATGATCTCGCCGACCGTTCGCGCGGGCCGAATGGCCGTCTCCAGGATCTGTAGCAGCTCGTCGCGCACATCTTCCGGCCGCCGGCCGCGGATCAACGCCGCAGCGGCCCGGTTGTGCCCGCCCCCGCCGAAGTGCTCGGCAAGGCGGCCGACGTCCACGGCATTGGTGGTTGAGCGCGCCACCATCTGCACACTTCCGTTGAGGGCAACGATCACGAACAGGCCGGCCGGGTCGAACAGGTCTCGCAGCTTGTGCGCCAAAGTGGAGACCTCGTCCTGCATGCCCTCCGCGGTTCCGCAGGCGATGACGATCGACAGCCCGTGGACAATGTGCGTCTCAGCCGAATCCAGCAGGCGATCGTACAGGCGGCGCTGCTCGGTTGAGAGCGGATTGTTGAGGAAGTCGTCGGCGATCGCCAAGCTCGCGCCCTGCTCCAGCAGCCAGGCGCAGGCGAGCAGATCGCGGCTGGTCGTGCCGGCGTACGTGAGCGAGCCCGTGTCCTCGTAGATCCCCATGAGCAGGAGCGTGGCGGCGACCGTATCCGGGGTCAGCGACGCCTCCTGCAAGGCTTCCACCAGCGAGGAAGTCGTGGAGCCGAGCAGTTGAATGTCGGCAGTCCAGGCCGGATCGCGGGAGGCGGCCGGCGGATGATGGTCGACGACATGGACCCGAGTGCTGGCGGAGGTTCCCTTGATCGACGACAGGGACTGTGTATCGACGAGCGTCACGCTGTCGACCGGGTCCCTCGGAACGTCGTCCAGATCGATGAAGGGGAGCGTGTCGCCGTAGAGCGTCAGGAAGGCACGGACGTTGCGGTTCAGCCGGCGCGGCAGGACCGCCAGCGCCTGCGGCTGAAGGAGCTTCGCAGCCAGAAGCGCGGCCGTCCCGTCAAAGTCCGCTTGTTCATGCGTCAGGATCAAATGCATGGCCGGCCCGACAGAGGTGTTGCCAGAGACGGCGCCACCGCGGCGCGCATTATACATCCGCGCCCGGCGCCGCTTCGCAAGGCTCCGCCGCTCGGAAGGAAAGGCGATCAGCCAGCCGAGTCAGCGATCAGGATCTCTCCGCTGAGCTCCGGCAGCTCCAACTGAAGGAACCCGCCTGCCACGCGTTGGTCCCCCCCACCGAGCGCACGGACAAGCGTCTGCCCGTCGTGCAGGCCGGCCGCCTCTGCAGGGAGACGGACCTGGGTCCGCTGGTCTGAGCTGTTGAGCACCAGAACCGCCCGCTCAGTCCCGTAAGCTCGACTGAAGGCCACCGTCCCCGAGCCGTCGTTGGCGTCGAGGAGACGGAGGCCGCCATGCCGCAGTACCGCCCTTGAGTGGCGTAGGCGCGCGAGCTCTTGCACCGTGCGGCGCAGGCCTGCCTCCCAGCGGGCGGGATCCCAGGGGAAGGCACGCCGCGAGTCGGGGTCCTTGCCCCCCTCCATCCCGATCTCGTCGCCGTAGTAGATCCCCGGCGCGCCCGGGTAGAAGAACTGGAGAAGGAACGCAAGCTTCACGCGCCGCAAGTCCCCGCCGCACATCGTGCGCAGCCTTTCCGTATCATGTGATCCGAGCGGCAGATAGTGGGCGCGGGCATTGTCAGGGTCGTAGCGCGCCATGAGGTCCATCGCGCCCCGCCCGAAATCGCTCGGCTTGATCCGCCTGCCTCCAACGAACGCGAGGATCAGATCTCGCAGCGGGTAGTTCAGCAGACCGTCAAAGTGGCCCGGGCTGACCCAGCGCGGATCCCCATCCCAGATCTCGCCCACCAGGTAGGCATCCGGGTTGGCGGACTTGACCACCTCCCGGAACTCTGCCCAGAACGAGTCGTCATTGATCTCATTGGGCACGTCCAGCCGCCAGCCATCGATGCCCTGTCTGATCCAATACTGCGCCACGTCCAGCAGGTATCGGCGGACGCCGAGGTTCCCCGTGTTGAACTTGGGCAGGCTCTTGAACTTCCACCAGCCAAGGTAGTTCTCCGCATCGCCGGGACCATAGGCATGCAGGGGGAAGCGGCGGACGTGGAACCAGTCCGCATAGGGCGAGTGAGATTCGTTCTCAAGGAGGTCGTGGAAGGCAAAGAACCCGCGGCCGCAGTGGTTGAACACACCGTCGAGGATCAGCTTCATCCCCCGGCCATGGACCGCGTCGAGTCCTGCCGTTACTGCGGCTTCTACAGCTGCTCCAGCAGCAGCAGAAGTTGCCAAGCCAGTTCTGAAGGAATTTGTGGTTTATAAAGATAAGAATGCCA
>JAPLGR010000302.1 GCA_026390045.1 Chloroflexota bacterium
GGTCGACTTCGACATGACCCTGCTCGTGGTGGCCAGCGGGCTCTACCGCCTGCTGGCGGGACGCATGCGGGGCTACGGCGACGCGCAAGCGCGCCAGATCTTCCGCGACCTCGTGGCCATGCCGGCGACCGTCACGGTGACCGAGCACGAGGTGGAGGTCAGCTTCCATCGCCGGTCCCATCTGCCGATCATTCTGGCCTCGGGCCTGATGGACCAACCGGTCGCCGTCCCCTGGTGGAGCGGCCGCAGACTCCGTCTCACGACGTACAATGGTCCGACCAAAGCCACGACGGCTTAGCCAAATAGTGGTCCGTGGAAATTCAGGCTAGGCGGCGAAGAATGCCGATCCTGCCCGAGCTGGAGGCAAACAGGCGCTTGCCAGCGCGGGCCCTCATCGAGTTGCGACGTTGTCCTTGGCGCGGGACGTGACGTTGCACTTCAGGCGCCCGTCGCTCTTGTCGACGTTGTTCTGCCACTGAAGCGGACGCAAGTTCCCGATTGCGTCGTCTCCGTTCGGATTGATGTGGTCTATCTCCCAGGCGTACTGGGAACCACGGTCCCCAAACTCCGCTCGGCCAATCCAAGCTCCGCAGTCGTCCTTCCGCCACCGCGCCGGATCATCGCCTGCGACGGCGCGCCCCCTCTGCCAAACCGCCTCGATCGTCTGTTGGTTCCAGCCCATCCGTTCCTCCGTGGTTCGTGAGTCGAGTGGCTACTGGCGCGTAGGTAGGGAGACCCCGTCGCCGCGCGCCAAGCGGCTGATCCCCCGTGTTCCGCACTCAGGGCACGCTGGGTCTCTTCTCGGCGCGTCGAAACGCACGTCACGGCGTCGCGGTAGAAAACGCACGTAGTCTGACGACGCCTCGGGTTCAGCAAGCCCTGTGAGCCAGAAGAGGAAGTCACTCGCCGCTTGACTCGCAGCAATTGCGTTCAAGGTGATGACGCTCGGAGCCCTGACGTTCGGGTCCTCCACGTACCGCTGTGCCCGGCGCTCCGCTGGAGTCGCGGCTTCGGCCTGGAGCCTCTCTGGCAGTATGAAACCGTTACACCAGAGACAGCCGCCGGATGGCGTTACCGGCCTCGACACGGCGAAAACGTCAAGCAGCCGGCCGGAGTCCCGGTCGACAACCACCTTGGCGCCTACCTGAACTCCAGGCACGAGGTACTGATGTACCAAGGCATTGAAGACGAGGCGCGCCTGGTGAGGATCGGCAGCGAGAAAGAGGTAGTCACAATCACCGAAGCGATGCGCGACGTGCTCATCTGTCACGTCGCCGAAGATCCGTTCGAGCCGCGTTCGGGAACCTGCACGCCGTGCAAGTATGGCGGCGACATTGACCTTGCGCGCCGCGAGGCGCTTGCCGATTCGCCGGAGCCACTCAGGACGGGCCATCTCGGTGAGCCATGTGCGAGCATCCCACCGTGTGGCGCCGACAACTCGAGGCAGGTTCGTGATGTCCAGGCGGTCCGGGTCAGCAACCATAATCCGGCCGACTCCAAGTCGCGCGAGGTACTCGACGAGGAGCGAGCCAGCACCGCCAGCCCCAATGACGCCGACCTTTGCCCTCGCCAGAAGATCCTG
>JAPLGR010000217.1 GCA_026390045.1 Chloroflexota bacterium
GAGCGGGCGCAGCGACAGGTAGTTGTGGACCCATTCGTGGGCGATCGTTTCCAGCACCCAATCGAGGGCCGTCGTCTCCTGGACCATCGTCGGGTAGGTGCCAATCCCTCCAACCGGGACGACCAGGGCCGAGACATCGAGCGCTTGCTCGACGCGCCGCTCAAGTGCCACCTGCTCACCGAGCGGGCTCCCTGGTTCCAGCTGGATGTTGGCATCCTGGCGGATGACCGTGCGCGGCGAGATGATCAGGGCATCAGGGAGGCTCGAGAAATGGAACGACACGGGCGGGAAGACCGCCCCGCCCGCACCTAAGCCAAGGTCGGCCAGGACAACCGCGACTTGCTCCTGCAGGATCGCCTCGACCGCCGGCTGGAGCTGCTTGAGCGCGTCGCGCGTCTCGGCCAGATCAGTGGCGACCGGTTGGGCCGTAGCCTGCGAATCCGTCAGGGTCGGATCGGCGTAGATCTCCGCCAGTCGCGCCTGAGTCTCCTCGGCCGCATGGATCAGCTCTATGTACTCAACGACCAGGTCATGGCCGTCGGTCTGCTGCAGGTATCCGGTGGTCCCCAGGCTGGACTGTGCCACCTTGACGGCGGCAGCGTCGATGGTCCAGGTCAGGAAATCGAATTCGCTGCCGCGCGTGAAGCGGCGAACCTGTTCCAACGGATCCTGGAGGCGGACACTGCTGAACGTCAACAGCAAGGAGAAGCGGGGCTTGAGCTCCAGGATTGACACCCTGACCCTATGAACTTCCTGGTCACCGGCGCCGCCGGATTCCTCGGGTCCGCCCTCGCCAATCGCCTGGCCCGCGAAGGCCATCAGGTCCGCGGACTGGATGATCTTTCGGCCGGCGATCCCTCGCGGCTGGATCCCGGGGTGCTCTTCTCCCGAGGCGACGTGGTCGACCGCCCGAAGCTCTGGACGCTGCTGCAGGATGTCGATTGCGTCTACCACCTGGCGGCGCGCGTTTCCGTCCAGGAATCGGTGCTGTACCCGCGCGAGTACAACACGGTCAACGTCGGCGGGACGGTCAGCGTGATGGAGGCCATGCGCGACGTGGGGGTCAAGCGTGTGGTGTTGACCTCCTCCGGCGCGGTGTACGGCGACCAGCAGCAGCAGCCGCTTCTCGAGTCGATGTCGCCCGACCCGCGCTCGCCGTACGCGGTCTCCAAACTCGCCGCCGAGTACTACGTCCGCACGATCGGTGCCCTGTGGGGGATTGAGACGGTCGCCCTGCGAGTCTTCAACGCCTACGGGCCCGGCCAGCCGCTGCCTGCTGCGCACCCGCCGGTGGTCCCGCATTTCCTGCGCCAGGCCTCGCACGGCGGGACGATTGTCATCCACGGCCGCGGCGAACAGACCCGCGACTTCGTCTATATCGATGACGTGGTTGAGGCGCTGGTTGCCGCCGCCACGGCGCCCACCATCAACCGCCAAGAGATCAACATCGGCAGCGGTGTCGAGACTTCGGTGCGTGACCTTGCGCAGCGAGTGCTCGAAGTGATGGGTGGTGGGGCCGAGTGGATCTTCAAGGATGACCAGGACGCCGGTTCATCCCGCATGTGCGCCGACCTGACGCTGGCCCGTGCCAAGCTCAGATACCAGCCCCGCGTCACGCTTCAGGATGGGCTGCAGCGCATGCTTTCCCGCGATCTGCGTTTTCAGCGCACGCAGCCGACCACGGCCTGACCGCCACACATCTCGTCTTCCACCCCGCTTTCAAGAACCCCCATCCCACTAAGCCCTCAGCGCACCGGGATGCACTTGGCCGTACGCGGTGGCGAGTCGCACACGACCCGAGAATCCCCTCCGTCGCACATAATGCGGCAATCCGGTACGGCTTGATTCGAGAGCCGTCCCTACTGCACCGAGAAGTTGACCGTGTTGACTAGCTCACCATCCAGATAGATGTCGACCTTGTAGGTCCCGATCGGCCACAGGTCATTGTTGCTCAGTGTGAAGTAGACATCAGTTCCAGTCGTGTATTCGGTCTCGTTGACGACTAGGCCGGGATCTGTATCCTGGGCGTCGACCACGGTCCAGATCGCCTTGAGGACCGTGTCGTCCGGGGCGTTCTGCAGATCGACCTGCGCATAGAAGACGGCGTCCTGAGTGTAGACCGTCGTCCGGCTGGCGCCTTCCTCATCGGTCGACAGGTAGGCATCGGCCACCTTGGCGGTGGTGGCACTCACCTCTCCACCGCACGCCAGCGTTGCGCCAAGCAGCGCAACAAGAACCACCACGAAAGACACTCGCCGCAAGTTCATACGTGTTCCTCCACTAGGCTTGCAGATTATGCGCATTGTAACCGATGGCCAGGATGCGGGACTCGCCGGGTGGCGCCGCCGCCTTGCCAGCCATCCGACTTACCTCAGGACCTGCAGCAGGTTGCTGTAGTCGTCCGTCCACAGGCGCAGTCCGGCGGGAACCGCTGCACCAGTCGTCGCCCGGCTGGCAACGGCCGGCTGATCGAGCAGGCTGCGCTCGCGGGACAGCAGCATCCAGATCGAGTCGTAGCTTCGCAGGCCATCCCCCTTGTCCACAATCATCGCGACCTCCAGCCCGAACGCTTCTGCCAGACGGTAGATCGGCAGGCTCAGGTCGAAGTACCGATTGGAGACGTTCACCGCCAACACCCCGTCGGAATCCAGCTGATCCAGATAGACCTCGAACGCCTCGCGCGTCAGCAAATGCAGCGGGACCGCGTCTCCGCTGAACGCATCCAGTACTAGCACGTCAAAGGCGTGAGACCCTTCGCGTGTCAGCTCACGCTCAAGCGACAGGCGCGCATCCCCGGCGACAATGCGGGTCTCGGCCTCCGAGTCTGCAACGAACGAGAAGAAGCCTCCGTCGCCTTCGGCAAGACGGATCATGTCGGGGTTGATCTCATAGAAGCGGAAGTCATCGCCCGGCTGCCCGTAGTGCGCGATCACCCCGATCCCCAGCCCCAGGCCTCCGACGCGCAGGCTTCCCGGACGAGAAGGATGATGGAGCAGCGCCAGCCCGACCCCGCTGGTCTCCGCGTAGTACGTCGTTGGCACGTCGCGCAGCTCATCGGCCGCGAATTGGAAGCCATGCACCGTGCGGCCGTGCGTTAGCTGGTAAGCGAGGTTCTCCGGCTGCTCCGTGTTGGTTTCCCAGACGCGCAGCACACCATAGAAGTTGCGCCGCGCGAGCAGCGTGTTGGAGGCGAACGCCTGCATGACGGCGATCATCAGGCCGCTCAGGATCACCAGGCCCGAGATACACGCCATGACAGCCAACTTGAGCCGCAGGATGGCGGGGAGTTCCTTGTCGGCTGGTGCCTTGCGCTTGCGGCGCCGCGTGCCGGGGGGCGTCTGCTGCTCGCGCGCCAGCACGATCGTCGCCAGGGCGCCGGAGGCCAGGACAGCCCACTGCAGTTCCCAGAAGCCGGTGGTGAACAGGTACGGCGCGATCAAGTTGACGAAGACGCCGCCGAGCGCTCCGCCTCCGGCAACCGCGAGGTAGAAGGAAGGCAGGCGTCGCGCCGGCGGACGAAGAGCATACAGTTCGCTGTGGCAGATCATCGAGCACACAAACAACAGCACGCAGAAGATCGCAATCTGACTACCCATGCTGAACCAAGGCAGCCGGGGCATCATCCAGATGGCGATGAAGGCAAGGATGAAGAAGCCAACCAGGTAGATCCGCCGCGAATACAGCAGCCCACCCGAGAACGCCAGGATGAACGTCAGCAGGTAGATGCTGAGCGGAACGATCCACAGGAACGGAATGGCGGCGACCTCCTGCGTGATCTGGTTGGTAACCGAGATCAGCAGGGCCGATGCACACGCCGCCAGACCGAGCCACAGGAGATAGACCCCGATGGATGGCCGCGCCTCGCCTTTCATGCCGGCAACCGGCTCGGCTTGAGCGGCGGGCGGACGCCGCGCGGCGCGCAGTGCGAGGATGCCGGCGCTCACGGCAAAGACGACGAATGCACCCGACCAGATGTAGGCTTGTGCGCGAAGCGTCAGCCCCGGCTCAAACAGAATCGGGTAGGTGATTAGCGCTGCCAACGATCCAGCATTCGACAGCGCGTACAGCCGGTAGGGCATCCGGCCCGTGGGCTCGCGGCTAAACCATGCCTGCATCAGCGTGCTGTTGGAGGCCAGCAGGAAGTAGGGCACCCCGACCGCCACCGCTAGCACCTTCAGGATCCCAAGGATCGGTAGCACGTTGTCCGCCGGACGCCAACCGGCATCCGGCGTGAGCGGCGAGGGCCAGGCGATCCCCGTCACGATCAGCAGGCCGACCGACAGTCCGAGAAGTACCAGGTGCACCGATGCCTGCTACCGGGGGCGAAGCCGGCCAAGAAGCCAGTAAGCATACGCATATCCGCCGGTCAGCAAGCACTGGAAGAAGAGTAGGACCGTCGACCAAACAGCAGACGTCCCGCCGAACCAGGGCAGGATGACCTTGCCGATCATCGGCTGCACCTGGAAGAGCAGGAACGCCGAAAGGATCACACAGAACGCGTAAGCGGCTGCCATGATTCACCGTCCCACTCCCGGGGATGGAAGCTCTCGCTCCAAGTATGTCCCATGGAGCGCGCGTGGGCAACCGGCATCTGCGAGGGGATGGGGTCGGCCGCGCCGCTGCTGCTTCGCAGCAGGCGATCGGGCAGGCTACAATCAGGTGCATGCCACGCCGCCTGACGCGTCCGTTCTTCCAGCGCCCGACGCTGACCGTCGCCCGCGAGGTGCTGGGGGCGCGATTGGTGCGCGTCGAGAGAAACGGCCTGCGCTCGAGCGGCCTTATCATCGAAGCCGAGGCTTACATCGGTTCCGAGGACCTGGGCTGCCACGCACGTGCCGGACGCACGGCGCGCAACGCCTCGATGTGGGGCCCGGCCGGGCACGCCTACGTGTACTTCACCTACGGCATGCATTGGTGTCTGAACATCGTCACCGAAGCCGATGGCTTTCCCGCCGCCGTCCTCCTGCGCGCCCTGTTTCCGCTTGAAAGTCTTGCGCGGATGCGCCGTCGGCGAGGCGCGGCGGGGGAGACCGACCTGACCGGCGGACCCGCGAAGCTTTGCCAAGCACTGGGCATCAATCGCCGCTTCGACGGCCATGACCTGTGCGCGCCTCAAGCCGCCCTGTTCCTGGACTCCGGTCCCCGGATCGCTGGTGAGAATGTGACTGCATGCCCGCGCGTTGGGCTGGATAGCGTTCCCGAGCCATGGCGCAGCGTGCCTTGGAGGTTCCTCATCCGCCCTTCGGCCTTGGCCACACTGCAGCCTGCCGGACGCGCACAACCGTCGCGCAGGAAGAGGTCCGCATGAACCTGCTGGAAGGCAAGACGGCGCTGATCTTCGGCGTCGCCAACAATCACTCGATCGCCTGGGGGATCGCGCAGGCGTTCCACGCACACGGGGCGCGGCTCGCATTCTCGTATGCCGTCCCGGCGCTGGAGCGCCGCGTGCGGCCGCTGGCCGACTCCGTCGGCACAACTTTCGTTGAGCCATGCGACGTCGGCCAGGATGTCGAGATCGAGGCGCTCTTCCAGAAGGCTGCCTCGTCTCTGGGAACGCTCGACATCCTGGTACACGCGGTTGCGTATGCCGGCCGGGACGAACTCAGCCGTCCCTATCTTGAGACCAGCCGCGCCGGGTTCCTGACCGCCATGGACATCAGCGCATACTCCTTCACGGCACTGGCACGCGCTGCGCGGCCGCTCATGCCGAACGGCGGTTCGATGCTCACGCTCACCTACTACGGGAGCCAGAAGGTCATGCCGAACTACAACGTGATGGGCGTCGCCAAGGCGGCCCTGGAGGCCTCGGTTCGCTACCTGGCCTCCGAGCTCGGCCCACAGGGAATCCGGGTGAATGCCATCTCCGCCGGCCCGGTGCGGACCCTCTCCGCGGCGGCGGTCACCGGGTTCAAGCGCCTGTACCGGGCGTTCACCGAGATCGCGCCGCTGCGCCGGCCGATCACGATCGAAGACGTGGGCGGAACCGCCGTCTGGCTCGCATCGGACCTCTCACGCACCGTGACCGGACAAGTTGTGTACGTCGATTCCGGCTACAATATCCTCGGCTTGACTGTCCCTCCGGAAGTAGACGAGCCGCGAGGTTGAGGACGAATGCGCCAACTGCCCCGCCGACTGCTAACCTTCCTGGCCCCCCGCATCGACCCCGACGAGAAGCCCTACCGCGTGCAGCTCGCCCGGGCCGCCATCCGGATCTCACTCGTGCTGCTCGGGGGCTGGCTGGTGACCGAGCTGTTCATCCTGCAGGTCCTCAAGCCCGAGTCCAATCACGCTTGGCGCTTTGACCTGCTCACAATGCTGGTCCTGGCCGGCATCCTGGCTCTGGCGGAGATGCTTGTTCGCCGGGGGCGCACCACGGTCGTCGGCTATCTGCTGGCCATCAGCTACTTCCTCTATCCGCTGTTGAACGCCTTCCTTGTCCCGCAGGACATCTATCTGGTGAACGTTGCCTTCCTGATCTCGATCCTCGCCGCTGGGGCGATGGTGGGCGGCGGACCGGCTCTCCTGTTCGCCGGCCTGACGACGATCGCCAACATCGTGACGTGGGTATACGCTAGCGGCCACCCCGTCGCCGGGGCGCTTCCGTTCGATCAAACAACCGGTGCGATCTTTCTGCTGAGCAACACGATCGTCGCTGCGAGCCTGGCAGCGGTGCTCAGCTTCTACTCCAGCTACATGCGCCGCAGCATTTCCACGCTTAACGTGCAGGCCGAGCAGATGACCGAGTTGGCCCACACCGATCCAATGACCGGGCTGGCCAACCGGCGCTGGTTGATGGAACAGCTCGGGCGTGAGTTCTCACGCGCCCGGCGCTACCGACGGCCGCTCAGCCTGCTGTACCTCGACCTCGACGGATTCAAGGCCATTAACGACCGCTTCGGGCACTTGTTTGGTGATGAGGTTCTGACCGGGGTCGGCCGGGCAATGAAGTCCATGTTGCGCTCGACGGACCTGCTGGCGCGCATTGGCGGCGACGAATTCGTTGTCCTGCTTCCCGAGACCGGGATCGAAGGCGCCCACAACGTGACCGCCAAACTGCGAAAGGCGCTTGCCGCCTACGGCCAGCAGCTCGGCCCGGCCGTCCCGACCTTGTCCTTCTGCGCCGGCGTCGGCCAGCTCCGCCAGGAGGATGCCACGATCGACGACATCCTGTCGCGCGCCGATGAGGCGCAGTACCTGGCCAAGGGCACGGGCCCGGGGCATACGCGATCAGAGAAGGAACTGGTCGCCCCGCCGCCACCACCGCCAAAGGCAGATTGACCGAGCGCGGACAGCGCGATCCCGCATGTGAGCTCCACTCGCGCAGGAAGACCCAGCGTCGCATCTCTCGCACCGGCACCCGCGCCAACAAACCCTGATTGAGGCGATCCATGGTCCACACCGGCCGTCTGCAGCTCTACACACGCGGCAACGCTGATCCACATGACCTGACCGACCGGGTCGAGCAGGTGGTGGGCGACTCCGGCATCCGCTCGGGAGTGGTCACGGTCTTCACACCCTCGTCCACCAGCGCGTTGACTACGATCGAGTACGAGGATGGCGCGCTGGCCGATCTCCGGGGCGCACTGGATGAGATCGCGCCACCGGGCCGCGACTATCGCCACCACCTGCGCTGGGGCGACCACAATGGTCACGCGCACCTGCGGGCAGCGCTGCTCGGCCCTTCGCTCAGCATCCCGGTCGTCGATGGGCGGCTGACTCTCGGCACCTGGCAGCAGGTGCTGTTCCTGGACTTCGATACAGGCCCCCGGCAGCGGGAGATCGTGGTACAGGTCGTCGGGGAGGCAGCTGGCTGATGGCCTCCATCTTCCCAACCGGGCGGCGATTGCTGGCTGTCCTCGCCCATCCGGACGACGAGAGCTTCGGCCCCGGCGGCACGCTGGCGCTCTATGCCCGGCGCGGCGTCGAAGTTCACCTGGTCTGCGCCACGCGCGGTGAACTCGGTGGGGCTCCCGAGGAACTGCTGGCCGGTCATGCAGACGTGGCCGCGCTGCGTGAACACGAGTTGAAATGCGCCGCCAAGGAACTCGGCCTGTCCGGCGTCCACCTCCTCGGGTACCGCGACTCAGGCATGCTCGGCTCGCCCGACAATCAGCACCCGCGCGCCCTAGCCGCCGCGCCGCTCGACAAAGTCGCCGGCCAAGTGGCACACCTGATCCGGCAGATCCGCCCGCAGGTCATCATCACCTTCGATCCGATGGGCGGCTACCGGCACCCCGATCACATCGCCATTCACCGCGCCACGCTGGAGGCCTTCCAGGCCGGCGGTGATCCCGCCCGGTATCCCGGCGGGCCACCCGCTTTTCACCCCGACAAGCTCTACTACCACACCTTCGACCACCGATTCCTGCGCCTGGCGGTGAGGGTGATGCGCCTCTTCGGACGGGATCCCAGCCACTTTGGCCGCAACGCCGACATCGACCTGGCCGACATCGCCTCACAGGACTTCCCCACTCACGCGCGGATCGACTTCCGAGAAGTGGCCGAGGTCAAGTCGCGGGCGGCCGCCTGCCATGCAAGCCAGGCAGGTCCGCCGGCGTCGGGGATCACGGGTTGGTTCCTCCGGCTGGCCGGCGGCGGCGAGACTTTCATGCGCGCCTATCCGCCTGCGCCACGCAACTTGCGAGAGACTGACCTCTTCGAGGGTGTGCCCGAGTAGTCCCAGGCTGCCCATCACTGAGCACCGCGCACAATGAAAGGCAGGCTCCGGCCCATAGGCCGGAGCCTCTGCAATCCTCAGTCCAGTCAATCGCGCGTTGACTAGAACTTGCGGAATTTGTCGTGCTTCGCGCCGCACACCGGGCAAACGTCGGGCGGCTCCCCCTCCATCGTGAACCCGCACGCCGAGCAAATCCAGATGTCAAACGCCGCCAGATCCTTGCCTTCGGTCACCGCCTTGTGCGCCTGCTTGTACAGTTCCGCGTGCACCACCTCAGCCTTCAGCGCCCAGTCCATGATGCGCAGCGCCTTGGTCTCACCCTGGGCCTCGGCCGTCGCCTTGTAGGCCGGATACATCTCATCAACCTCAAAGGTCTCGCCCCCGACCGCCGTGGTCAGGTTGGCGGCCGTATCCTCAATCCCTCCCAGCGTGCGCAGGTGATTGCTGGCGTGGATCCTCTCGGCGTAGGCAGCGGCGTGGAACAGCCGCGCCACGTTCGGCCGGCCATCCTTCTCGGCGCGCTCAGCGAAGTTCGTGTACTTCATGTGGGCCTGGCTCTCGCCGGCGAAGGCGGCCTTCAAGTTGTCCTGCGTCATCTGTCTCATCATCGTCTCTCCCGGAAACCAGTGGTCCGTGGCGAGGGCGCGCAGAGCATCACGCCGCCGACCATCGGCCAGTTCTGCCCTGAGGATGGATGCCGACACGTTGCGCGACAAGTACAAATGGTCACGCCGTGAGAACGCAGAGGCTCACACAGGGGTACGATCCCGGCCGGCAGGCGCCGCGTGGTAAGATTGCACGTCCGCGACCGGAACACCATGGACGCTGATCGCAACCTGTCACTCACCCCGCCGAATCACTTCAACCTGCCGCGCCGCCTGCGCCGGCTGGCTGATCTGGCGTACAACCTCTGGTGGACCTGGCATCCCGAGTCAGCACGCATCTTCCGCTACCTTGATGCCGAGGTTTGGGAGCTGACGGCGCACAATCCGGTGCACTTCCTGCGCGACGTCCCCACGGACACGTTGCGCCGCGCCACCAACGACCGCTCCTTCCTCGAGTACTACGACCGCGTCCTGCGCTCCTTCGACGAGTACATGGCGACAGGGCAGGATGCCTGGTATCCCCGCGTCCACCCTGACCGGATGAACCAGCCGATCGCCTACTTCTCGACCGAGTTCGGCCTGCATGAGTCCCTGCCAATCTACGCCGGTGGTCTGGGAGTCCTCTCCGGGGACCATCTCAAGGAAGCGAGCGACCTCGGCCTCCCGCTGGTGGCCGTGGGCTTCCTCTACACGCAGGGGTACTTCCGTCAGCGCCTGAGTGACGACGGCTGGCAGGAAGCGCTCTACACGCCGCTGGCCTTCGCCGATCTCCCGGTCTACCCGGTGCTCGATGCGCTGGGCGGGCCGCTGATGATCACCGTCGACCTCCCCGGGCGGGCGGTCAACGCGCGCCTGTGGCGCATCCAGGTGGGCCGCGTTCCTTTGTTCCTGATCGACAGCGACGTCGAGGCGAACCAGACCCCGGACCGCAGCCTGACGGCGCGCGTCTACGCCGGCGACCTGGAGATGCGCATCTCACAGGAAATCCTGCTGGGCATCGGCGGCGTCCGCGCGCTGCGGGCTCTGGGATACAACCCGGCCGCGTGGCACATGAACTAGGGTCACTCCGCGTTCCTGACGCTCGAGCGGATGCGCGAGCTGGTCGCGGCCGGGCGGACGTTCGCCCAGGCGTCGGAACGAGTCCGCGCCTCGAGCGTGTTCACCACGCATACGCCGGTCCCCGCCGGGCATGACGAGTTCCCGCTGTGGATGATGGACAAGTACTTCGGAGGCTTCTGGCCACAGCTCGGGCTTGATCGCGAGCCGTTCGTCGATCTCGCCCAACACAAAGAACCATGGGGCGAGACGTTCAGCATGGCCATCCTCGCCATACGCACCTCCGGGCGCGCCAACGGCGTTTCGGAGCTGCACGGCCAGGTCGCCCGCAAGATGTGGTCGTTCCTGTGGCCAGCGCTCCCCGTCGAGCAGGTGCCGATCACCCACATCACCAACGGCATTCACACCGGAACCTGGCTGGCGCGGCGCATGTGGCTCCTGTTCGACCGCTACTTCGACAAGGGCTGGTACGACCGCCTCGACGAGCCAGAGACCTGGGAGGCCATCGAACGCATCCCGGATGAGGAGCTGTGGACCGTGCGGCGCCACCTGAAGCGCAAGCTGGTGGCCTACATGCGCGAGCGTGCCCGCCTCCAGTGGCTTGAGGCGCGCGTCCACCCCGTGCAGACGATCGCCAGCGGCGTTCTGCTCGATCCCTACGCGCTGACGATCGGATTCGCCCGGCGCTTCGCTACCTACAAACGCGCCAACCTGATCCTGCATGATGCCGAGCGGCTGATGGAGCTGATCAACCAGCCCGGCATGCCGGTGCAGGTCATCTTCGCCGGCAAGGCCCATCCAGCCGATGAGCCTGGGAAGCTCCTGATCCAGCAGGTGTACCGCCAGGTGAAGCGCGCTGAGGCCGGGGGCCGACTGGTCTTCCTGGAGGACTACGACATCAACCTGGCGCGCTACCTGGTGCAGGGCGTCGACCTGTGGCTGAACACGCCGCGGCGCCCCAACGAGGCCTCCGGCACCTCCGGCCAGAAGGCAGCCCTCAACGGCGCCCTGAACCTCTCGTGCCTCGATGGCTGGTGGCGCGAGGGGTACAACGGCCACAACGGATGGGCCATCGGCGATGAGCGCGAGTACAGCGACGCCGCATCGCAGGACGCCGCCGACGCGGAGAGCCTGTACCGCCTGCTCGAGGACGAGATCATCCCGCTCTACTACCTCGAACGCTCGGCCGACCGGCTGCCGGGCGAATGGCTCGGCCGGGTGAAGGAGTCGGTACGCACACTGGCCCCTCGTTTCAGCATGCGGCGCATGGTGCGCGAGTACGTCGACTCGATGTACCTTCCGGCCCTTCCGGAGCCGGAAGCGGCCGAAGGTTGATAGCCCATGCTTGATGCCCTCGCCATCCCCGCCGCATTCCTGCCCCTGGTCATCTTCGGCCTGCGCATTGCCGACATGACCCTCGACACACTGCGCGTTCTCTTCGTCATCCGCGGCCGCAAGGCGCTGGCCTGGGCGCTCGGCTTCGCACAATCCGCCATCTGGGTCGTGGCCATTTCCAGCGTGCTGGTTCACATGGACAATGTCTGGAACGTCGTCGGCTACGCCGCAGGCTTCGCCACCGGGACGGTGGTGGGGATGATGATTGAAGAACAGCTTGCGATCGGGCACGGCCACGTCCGCATCATCAGCCCTCACCGCGGAAGCGCCCTCGCCGAGGCCATCCGCGCCTCCGGCTACGCCGTGACCGAGTTGGCCGGGCGCGGTAAGGACGGAACGGTGGCTGTGCTGACGTGCAGTGTCCGCCGACGTGATATCACCCGCATCACCCGCCAGGTGCATGCCATCGACCCCGACGCGTTTGTCACGATCGAGGACGTCCGCCCGCTCCACCGCGGCTACTGGGGGGCGTGACCCGTGCCCAGCATGCTGATCCAGCCCCTCGTAGTTCTCGCGGCCGCACTGGCGTTCGGGAACGTCCTTCGGGTGCCCTCCCTTCCATTGCCTTCCGGCCTGCCGGCGACGGCGCTCCCAGTCGTCATCTTCGTGCTCCTCTCGCTCAACAGCGGGCTGGACGCGCTGCGGATGTTGTCCTTGGCCCGCGGACGGCGAACCACAGCCTGGCTGACCGGTTTCACCCAATCCATCCTGTTCGTTACGGCCGTGGGCGGCCTGTTCAGCAACGTGACCAATCCCTGGAATGTGGTGGCATACGCCGCCGGCGTAGCTACCGGTACCGTGCTTGGCATCCTGGTCGAGGCCCGGCTAGCACCCGGGCACCGGCTGGTGCGCATCGTCAGCTCGAGCCGCGGCACGGCCATCGCCGCTGCGCTCCGTGAACACGGCTGGGGGGCCACCGAGCTTGCCGCCCGCGGCCAGGACGGGATGGTCGCGCTCATCTGGTGCCATATCCCGCGCCGCGATGCGGTCGCCGTGACCAATGCGGCGCTGGACCTTGACCCGGAGGCGTTCATCACGGCAGAGAACGTCCGCCTGTCACACGGCGGATGGCGCGCCTAGGGGGCGCGGGGAGAGCCGCCTCCCGGGCCATGGTTTGCGGTTCTCCTACCCGCGACGTATAATCGCCGCACTCGGGCGGCACTGCTCTCCGCCCGACCGAGGGCTGCATGGCCGTCAAGGGCAATCTGCGTGACTTCAGCGTCACGCAGCTGCTCAACTTGATCAACCTGGCCCGCAAGACCGGCACGTTGACCGTCGAGGGGCCGAACGAAGCCGCCTGGGTCTCCTTCCAGGCCGGCAAGTTGATCTACGCCCAGCTCGGGAACGAAGACGGGACCCTGGTCGGTATCCTGGTCCGCACCGGCCGGATCACTGCCAAGCAGGCCCAGGTGATCAAGTCGCACGCCGGCGACAAGAGCGACAAGGAGCTTGGCTTGCTGTTGATCAACGCCGGCTACTTGACTCAGCAAGACATCCTAGCCGGCATCCGCCAGTACATCATTGACATCGTCTATCGCCTGTTCACCTGGGTGGACGGCTTCTTCCGCTTCGACAACGACGTCCTGCCACCGGACGATCGCATCGTGATGCGCCTCGACCTGGAGAACATCATCATTGAGGGCGCACGCCGCATGCGCGAGTGGGAGCAGCTGCAGGAAGAGCTCCCGAACCTAGATATGGCCCTCGACTTCATCGAGCGCCCGGGGGCCAACATCCGCGACGTGAACCTGAACGTCGAGGAGTGGAAGGTCGTCTCGTACATCAACCCGAAGAACTCGATCCGGCAGATCATGAAGGCCAACAAGATGAACGAGCTGGAGATCCGCCGGATCGTGTACGCCCTGATCCAGGCTGGCCTGGTCGAGGTCGTGCGCCCGCCGGGCATGCCGCTTCCGCCGCAAGCCCGCCAGGTCCCGGCGGTCGACAAGCGTCAGCAGAGTTCGCTGGTCAATCGGCTGATTGACCGCATACGGTCGCTGTAGGCGAGGGCACCATGCAAACCGTGAAGATGGTCGTCACGGGTCCGTTCGCAGCCGGGAAGACTTCTTTCATCCGCTCAGTGAGCGAGATCGACGTCGTCTCCACCGAGCGCAAGATCTCCACGGAAGCGGAGCGGATCAAGGAAACCACCACGGTGGCCATGGACTTCGGCCGCATCACCGTTGACGACGACCTGGTCCTCTACCTCTTCGGTACGCCAGGGCAGAAGCGCTTCGACTTCATGTGGGAGATCCTCTCAGAAGGGATGCTCGGATTCATCGTCACCGTCGACAGCACACGGCCGGAGACGTTCCGCGAGGCCAAGGGCATCCTGCAGACCTTCCGCGCCTACGCCCCCACGCCGTACGTCGTGGCCGCCAACAAGCAGGACATGGAGGCCGCCTGGACCGTGGAAGACCTGCGCATTGCCCTCAAGCTCGACCCGGCGGTCAAGATGCTTCCGTGCGTCGCCAGCGACCGCGAGTCGGTCAAGAAAGTCCTGCTCGAGCTGCTCTACAGCATCCTCGAGGACATGGAGAAGAAGTAGGCCGCGCCGCAGCCGGCGCCCTGCGGTCATCCATGCATGCCGTGGCGAACGAGGACGACCATTTCCTGCCCAACAAGATCGGGCGCATCCTGCTGCTTTCCCTCGAGGAAGTCATCGGCCACAACGGGGTGAACGCCGTCCTGAACGTCGCCGAACTGCCCGATCTGATCCGCAACTACCCGCCCAACACGATCGACCGCGAGTTCGGGTTCAGCGCCGTCGGACACATCCAGCAGGCGCTGGATCGGCTGTATGGGCAACGCGCCGGGCACGGTCTGGCGCTCCGCACCGGCCGCGCCGGTTTCAAACACGCCCTGCGCGAATTCGGCCCAATGCTCGGCATGACCGAGCTGTCCTACCGCCTGCTCCCGCTCCACATGAAGCTCAAGTCCGGCCTGGAGGGCACCGCCGAGCTCTTCAACCGCCACACCGACCAGACGGTGCATCTCGAAGAGACACCTGAGGCCTACCGCTTCCACATGGACTTATGCCCTTTGTGCTGGGGACGTCGCCTGGATCAACCCGGTTGCCATCTGGCGGTTGGGTTCTTTCAGGAGGGCTTGGCCTGGATGAGCGGCGGGAAGAACTTCCTGGTTGAGGAGACGGCATGCGCCGCCTGCGGCGACGCGGCCTGCGTCCTGCGCATCGTCCGGCTGCCGTTGGACTGAAGCGCGAGCAGGATTCGGCCGAAGGGCCTCGTCCATAGGTCATGGTTGCCGGCCCTCCTGCTTTACCGTAAGATTGCCTCGGATCTCTGCTTCCGTAGGCGAGCGCCGCGCCCGCCTGTCGGCTCCGGTGGACCATGGCCAAAGAACGCATCCTTCTGGTCGAGGACAACCGCGACATCTCGAATGTCCTGCAGCTGTATCTGGCCAACCAGGGCTACCTGGTGAAGGTCACGCCGCGTGGACGGGACGCTCTCAGCCTGAGCCGCCTCGAGCTCCCCAACTTGATCCTGCTCGACATCCTGCTTCCCGACCTCGACGGCTATGAAGTCTGCCGCTCGCTGCGCACCAGCCCACGCACGGGCCATATCCCCATCATCTTCTTGACGCAGAAGGATGAGCGCAGCGATCGCATCACCGGCCTGCAGCTTGGCGTCGACGACTACATCACCAAGCCCTTTGATATCGAGGAGCTTGGCCTGCGAATCCAGAACGTCCTGCAGCGCACGGAACGCGAACGGCTGACCGACCCGCGGACGGGCCTTCCCGGCGGCAAGATGGTGGAGGACCAGATCGCCGGTCTGCTCTCCGCCGAGGCCTGGGGGCTACTTGCCTGCCGCATCGAGGGCTTCGATCGCTATCTGGAATCCCGTGGCCCTCTGGCCGGCGATGAGGTCCTGCGCGGGGTCACGCAGTTTGTCGGGCAGACGGTCGATGCCCTGGGAGGCCCCGACGATTTCATCGGCCACGACTGGGTGGGAAGCTACACGATCCTGACCAGCGCCTTTGCCGCACCGGCCGTCGCCGAGAGGCTGCGCGAACGCTTTGATGACGAGACGCGCGCTGCCCGCAAGGCGGCCGAGGAGATGGTGCCGGCCCGCCGCGAGCATGATCCACCCCCGCGCATGTATCTGTCCGTCGGCCTCGTGACATCCTCCGAGGGTCCGTTCCGCCGTCCGGAAGACTTGCTTGAGGCAGCCGCGCGTGCCAGACGTCGCGACGCCTACGAGCGCGCAGGCTGACTTGTGAGCCTGTCGGTCCCTGCGTTGCTTGGTTTGCTCGCGGTGGCCGCCCTCGCGGGCGGGCTGCTCGCATGGCTGATTCTTGGGCGGCGCCGCCAGCTCCAGGCGCCAGCGGAATCCAGCTCCAGCCGCGAGCCTTCCACCCTGCAGGCACTCTCGCAGCTCAGCCGCGACTTGACGGCCCTCGACGACGTGGACAAGGTGATCGATGGGTCGCTGGCGGTCCTAGCTAAGGCGACAGGCGCCCAGCGCGCCGCTGTGCAACTGGTCACGCCCGGCTCCGAGCGGCTGCTTCACTGGACATCGCACGATGCAGCCCAAGGCGTCACCCCAGTGGCGCGGCCGCTGCCAGCCGAACGCAGCCACGGCCTCGCGGCCTGGGTGATCGAGCATCGCCAGCCTGCGCTCATCGCCGACGTGAGCCGAGACCCTCGGTGGACCCCCTTCCCTGGCACGGACGAGGATCACCACAGTGCCCTGGCGGTCCCGCTCATGGTTGGCTCCCAGGCGCTCGGCGCATGTGTGCTGCTCGGGCAGGCCCCGAAGGCGTTCACGTCGGACGACCTAGAACTCGCGACAGCTGTTGCGGCGTTGATGGCATCGGCCATCCGCATGGCTGAACTCCGACGCAGCCTGCACGAGGCAGAGCGCCGCACCGATGACGCCTCCCGGCACCAGCAGGCGGACTCGAGCCGCGCGCAGGCCATCCTGGAGTCGATCGCCGACGGCGTGCTGGTCACCGGACCGGGTCATCATGTGACCGTGTGCAATGCAGCCGCCGAGAACATCCTGCGCGTGTCGCGCGCCACGATGCTCGGCCAGCCCGCCGCGCAGTTCATCGGGCTGTACGGCCCCGCCGGCCGCCGGTGGGCAGAGGCACTGCTGGCATGGAGCCAGGATCCAACCTCCACCGCCGAACGCCCTACGCTCGAGGATCGCCTTGAGCTGGAGGATGGCCGGGTGGTTGAGGTGCATGTTGCACCCGCCGGCCTGGGCGCGGAGTTCCTGGGCACCGTGGCCGTCTTTCGCGATATCAGCCGCGACGTCGAGCTCGATCGACTGAAATCGGACTTCGTGGCCACGGTCAGCCATGAACTGCGCACTCCGATGACCGCCATCCGCGGCTACGTGCAGATGCTGTTGCTGGAGGCCGCCGGCCCGCTGACCGAGGAGCAGCGCAAGTTCCTGGAGACCATCCGCATCAACTCCGACCGGCTCGGGCGGCTGGTCAATGATCTGTTGGATCTGTCGCGCCTCGAGTCCGGCGCCGATGAGGTGCACCTGCAGCCGGTGTCACCACTGCCTGTCCTGGAGGCGGGCCGCGACTACCTCGCCACGCGCTGCATTCAGGACACGAAGGGGCTCCGGGTGGAGCTTGAGGCCGCATCTCTCCTCCCCGATGTGATGGCCGATCCGCAGCGGATGCAGCAGATCTTGCGCGGCCTCCTGGACAACAGCTTCAACTACACGACCGCCGGTGG
>JAPLGR010000544.1 GCA_026390045.1 Chloroflexota bacterium
CCCTCGAGCCGGTCCCTCGCCATCGGCGATCGCGCGGTCTCGAGCAGGCCGGCGGTCCCCAGCGCCTCCAGCCGCCCAAGGAGATCACGCATGCGTCCGGCCTCGTCCGTCTGCAGATAGGCGAGCTCGTACCGCGTCATGAGGGGCAGGTTCCCCGCCTCAACCAGTAGCCCCCAATCGACCTCGTCCATCTGCCTGGCGACAGCGGCCATCAGCGAGCGCTTGTGGTTCCCGCGCTGCCGCTCGCGGATGTGCGACTCCAATTCGTCCGGCCCGTACGGCTTCCATGCCTTTCGCCGCGCCGTGCGCTCCCTCGGCCGCGCCACCCGGTACAGCTTCCCGCCCGTGTGCACCACATGAACGCGCGCACCGCCTCCCCACGCCCGCTCCACCTGCCTGGCCAGCGCTTCCATCCGGCCCGCGTCACGCGTCAGGATCAGGTCACGCACCTCGTCACCGAACTCCTTCGGCGGCGATTGGATGAAGCCCAGTGCCTCCGGAGCGCAGCCCCCCGGATCGACCCAGATCCGCCACCACGCTTCCTTCCATAGGAGCTCGCCGTCCGCCTCAAACCCCGGGGCCACGCTCGCCAGCACCGCTTCTCTTCCCATTGCCCGCAGTGCGTACTTCCGCGCCGCGTCCGCCCGGTCGAGGTCCATCAGCGTACCCAGCGGCTCATGCTCGTCTGCGAAGCACGGCCCGCGTCCCTTGACCTCGATCTCCTTGAGCCGGTCCTGGCATTGCTGGAGCAGCGTTTCGACGACATCGGCTCCGTACAGCTCACTCAGCGTTGCCCGGCTCACGAACGGATGGCGTCGGACGAATGCCCACAGGTCTCCGCGCACGCTCATCCCCTACGCCTCGCCCCATCGTTCGCCGGCCCTCCACTGATGTTCATGAACTCCTTCCACTCGTCCGGGTCAACGATCTCTTTCCCGAGGATGACCTTGCGAGGATCCGCCCCCTTCGCGTCCTCTTTCTCACCCACCACTCCGATATCCCAGGGCATCCCTGCCTGCTCCAGCAGATCCTCGTCCACAGCCCCCCGCCCCTTCGTCGGCAGCAGTACACTCGCCGCGAGCGTGGACGTCGCTCCAACCGGCACGGGACTCATGGCCGAACTAGCCCCCGTGGTCCCGACCGTGACGCCGTACCGGTCGAAGTAGGTCAGCATCTCCATTGCCTTCTGATGCGCGACCTCGTACGGGAAGCTGTACTCAGCCCGCAGAGCCCGTACCCTCTCCGCCAGTAGCTCATCCACCTCTGGCGGCGCGGCGCTCTCGAAGTAGAACGGCCGGCTCATCCGGCCGTCCGCTCTCTCCAGCCTGACGTACGCCTTGTACGGCTCGAGGCTGATTAGCGTGTCCGCCGTCGGGCCGCCTTTGTCCCCGCTCAGTTCCAGCCGCGAGATGTAGTCCGCGTCATCCCCATTCATGTTGAAGCCGAACAGCGAGTACACCCCGCTCAGGATGATCTCCGGGATGTTGCGATCCTGCCGGCGCAGGCTGGCCATTGACTGCGTGCCCAGCACCATCCGCCCGCCGTACTTGCGCATCTGCTGGATCAGGTCCGCCCAGGCAACGCCGGTGTAGGTCTGGAACTCGTCGATCACCACCATCACCGGCACCCTGCGCCCCGGCGCCTTCTCACCCTGCCGCACCAGTTCCATCAGCACGACATTGACCATCAGCGACCCGACGAAGTCGCTGATCTCCGCCCCGTACTTGTTCATACCGGTGTTGACCACCAGCACATTCCGATCCCGGATCACCTGCCCCACATCCAGCTTCGACTGTGGGCAGCTGAACAGTGCCAGCATCGGGTCCTCCTCAAAGCGGTACGCCTTCGACAGCACCGGCTGGATCACCTGCTCCCGGAAGTGCTTGCTCAGCGCGTCGTAGTCATCCAGGAAGTACCGGGCCAGCATCGTCTGATCCCGGCTCCCTTCCAGCTCGTTGGCTATGAACTGCCTGCGCACATCCGGATCGGCGTTCAGGACGGCCGCCAGCTGCGATAGCCCGAGACACGCGTCCTGCGGCCGCATCTCATTCGCCGCCGCTAGAAGCTGCACCCCGCGCTTTAGTGGGTTCTGCATGCGCGGACCCCAGTACTCCGACCACAGCGATCTCCCGATGTCCACGATCGAGTTGGCGACCTGCACCACCGTCCAGCCTTCGCGCTGGACGTCCAGCGGGTTGAACGACATCGTGTACTCCTGGTCCCCCACATCCAGGATGCGAATCCTGTCGGCCACGTCGGGATCGATCGTGCCCAGCATCTGGTTGACCAGGTCGCCGTGCGGATCGACGACGATGATCGCTGGCTGCTCCTCATCCGCCATCGCCGCCAGGCACAGGTGCTGCATGAGTGTCGACTTCCCCGCTCCCGGCTTCCCGATGCAGAAGATGTTGTGCCGCATAGCCGTGGCGGAGATGCGCACCGGCTTGCTGCCGCCGTCTGAGGTGAAGTAGCGTCCGATCTGGTAGAAACCCTCCACATCCTTGGGGTCCGGCGACCGGATCTCCACACCGCGGACCGGCAGGAACCCCGGGGACACCTGCTCATTGACGATCGGCGGATGCCACAGCCCCGCTACCTCGTCAGGACCCAGCCACATCCAATGCTCTTTCTCGGCATGCATCTGGAGCGGCCATGGCCCCATCCCCTTCAAGCCGTCATACCCCGCAGCGAAGCTGTTCCCACCGACCTGGGCGTACTGGCCCATGGCGCTCTCCAGCCGATGCTCAAGCTTGAGTGCCTGCTCCGGGTTGGACGCCCACACGCTCGCCCGGATTGCCACCTGATAGAAGCTGTTCTGGTTGACCACCTTCTGCCGAACCAG
>JAPLGR010000489.1 GCA_026390045.1 Chloroflexota bacterium
AGTGGTGAACGCCACTTTCGTCGAATCGTCCACAATGATCTTCCCGTCCCTGGAGAGCATGAAGAACTGGATGGGGGCGAAGTCGTACTTCTTTGACGTTACGAGGTGGGCGGAAAGCAGTTCATACGGGCCCACCTTTCCCTTGGCCCACCACCAGTGGTCCAGCAGGTGCCCCATCTCCTTATTCATCCAGTTGTGGTCATGGTACCCAGTGCCAGTCGCTTGGTGGACCTCATCGCCTATCCGATAGGTAGCGGTCACCTTCCCGTACGGGACGAAAGCCGTCCACGCGAAGATGTCCCTTCCTTCCGTGCCGAAGACGATGTGTCCACTGTCTGGGCGGAACGGTTCGCAGAGCGTTTCCAGCTTTACCTCCGCCGATACATCCTCGGCCTTTCCCGTTATCGAGTACTCGTGGAGGTCGCCTTTGAACCGGTACTCTCCCATCCGCACATCGCAGCCGTCCTTCGAAGCCTCGAACTCATCGGCCTTGAAATATCCGTACTTCATAAGCCTGGTGCCGTCTGGCATGTCTATGTCGATCTCAATCAGCGGCTCCAGTGGCTGGTTCTTACGACTGGCGTCCTTGGTGCAGAAGATGATCGCGAGGTCGGCGCCGTCATCAAGGGTGCAGTCGAAATACCACCACTCGATGTTGGGAGCCCCGGTGTCCAGGCGCAATCCATCTTCCCTCTGCTCCACCCGTCCTCTGGTGATCTTGAAGCGCTCGTAGTCCTCGTCGCTTGATGCAAGGTAAGCCGGCTCATCATGGGAATGCATGATGGTCCCCCTTCTGTCGAGTCCTCCACGCGGCCGATTCTATCAGTAGGTTATCACAATGGTCAGGATGGGACTAGTACACTGTCTAGCTTGACATGATGTGTTCCTAATCGTATTCTCTCCTGTAGGAGATACTCTTCTACAGGAGGGGATCATGAACAAGAAGTATGTTGTTGATCTGACCGAAGAGGAGCGGGACGAGCTTACGGGGATAGTCAGCACCGGGGAGCATTCGGCAAGAAGTATCCGATGGGCGCACGTACTGCTCAAAGCTGATGCCGGATGGACAGACGAGAGGATATGTGAGGCGTTTCTTGTCAGTCTCCCGACCGTGCAGCGTATCCGCCAGCGGTTTGTGGAAGAGGGAATGGACGTTGCCCTGGGAGCCCGCAGTATCAGGCCGAGACCCTATGCCCGGAAACTTGACGGTGAGCAGGAGGCGTGTCTGATTGCGCTCGCATGCAGCGAGGCGCCGGAGGGCCACACACGCTGGACCCTGCGCATGCTGGCCGGGAAGATGGTTGCGCTTGAGTATGTGGACAGCCTCTCCCACGAGACCGTCCGCCAGGTGTTAAAAAAAACGAAATCAAGCCGTGGCTTGTCAAAGAGTGGTGCATAGCACCTGCGGCCAGCGCCGAGTTCGTTTGGAAGATGGAGGATGTGCTCGAGGTGTACACGCGCCCCTTTGACGCGGAGCGCCCCCTTGTCTGCATGGACGAGACGAGCAAGCAGCAGATCATGGAGGTGCGTCAGCCTCAAGCCATGAAGCAGGGCCGGGGCCGCCGCTATGATTCGGAGTACAAGCGCAACGGAGTCAGCAACCTGTTCATGTTCTTCGCGCCGTGTGAGGGCTGGCGGCATGTGAAGGTCACCGACCGGCGGACTAAGATCGACTGGGCTTATTCCATGCGCGAGCTTGTGGACGAGCACTTCCCCGGTGCGAAAAGGATCACGGTGGTCATGGACAACCTGAACACGCACTGCCCCTCCTCGCTGTACGAGGCGTTCGCGCCCGTTGAGGCGAGGAGGATACTAAAGCCGCCTTGAGCTTCACTACACCCCGAAGCACGGCAGCTGGCTGAACATGGCGGAGATCGAGTTGAGCATCCTTGGCCGCCAGTGCCTCTCTCGCAGGATTCCCGATCAGCAGAAATTGCGACATGAGGTCGCAGCATGGGAGAAAGCGC
>JAPLGR010000096.1 GCA_026390045.1 Chloroflexota bacterium
TCGACCTCGTCGTTGTCTTTGGTGGCGCGGGCGCGGGTGATCACATCCAGGTCATCCACCGCGCCGACGATCTCCAGCTCCGGCACCAGGGCCTGCAAGTGCTGAAGCGTGGCGAATCCCAGGCCGAGGTCCGCACAGCCAGTGACCGCCAGTCGGCCCCGGATACCGAGATCGGCGCACATGCGCTGGTAGAGCATCGCCCGCTGCCGAGCGGTATCGCCTCCGGCCTGCTCCAGGAGCTCGAAAGGCTTGTAGGCATCGATCGTCTGGGCCTGCAGGCCAGTGCGGGCCGCCTCATCGCGCTCCATCGACCGGCAGAACAAGATTGGTGGATCTCCGCGCCGCTTGAGCAGATCAGCCGCCGTGAGGTGTGCCGGGCCGGTGAAGTACGCCAGGGAAGGGTTGTGGGCCCGCGGGCCGGTGACCAGCAGCGCGTCCAGCCCTGCCTCCTGCATCAGGCGGTCGATGTCGTTCCGATATCAGATTCGGTTGTCGCGTGTTGAGAGCGAGCAGCCAGGTAGGGAGCGTTTCCTCCGGTAGACTGCCTCCGCCCACGGTCGATTGCCCGTGGATGACTTCGCCGGATTGCAGCGTAGCCGCCCACGCGGCGGCCCTGGCGCGCAGGTCCTCCGGCGGTGTGGCGATCATCCGCCACACAGGGATCTCGCGCGTTGCCTCATCCCTCAAGTAGTGAGTGAGCGTTGCCGCCAGCGCGGCCAAGCACAGCTTGTCCGGACGGATGGCGCGGGCGAGAGGATGCCGGCGCAGGCAATCGATCAGCGCTTTCGCGCCGACCAGGATGCCGGCCTGCGGGCCGCCCAGCAGCTTATCCCCCGAAAAGGCTACCAGCGCTGCCCCGCACCGGAGCGATTCTTGCACGGTGGGCTCGTGCGCCAGCCCGAATGCAGCCGTATCCAGCAGCGCCCCGGAGCCGAGATCATCGACGACCGGCAGTGCGCGCCGTCGGGCGAGGGCGACCAGCTCGGAGAGATCCGGCTCAGTGGTGAACCCGACAATGCGGAAGTTGGAGTGATGAGCTCGAAGCAGAAGCGCTGTGCGTTCGGTGAGTGCGGCTTCGAAGTCCCTCAGATGCGTGCGGTTGGTCGTCCCGACCTCGACCAGCCGTGCTCCCGATTCCTTCATCACGTCCGGGATGCGGAACCCGCCGCCGATCTCGACCAACTGCGATCGCGCGATGACGACTTCCCGCCGGCGGGCGAGCGCCGTCAGCGCCAGCAGCACCGCGGCGGCATTGTTGTTGACCACGAGCGCCGCTTCGGCATCCAGCAGGCGGCGCAGCAGCGCCTCGGCGTGTGTCTCGCGCGAGCCCCGCTTGCCAGCGCCCAAATCGTATTCCAGCGTACTGTACCCGTCGGCAACATCGAGCATCGCCTGTGTCGCCGATCGGCTCAGCGGGGCACGGCCGAGGTTGGTGTGCAGGATGACCCCGGTGGCATTGATGACGGGGCGCAGTGTGGGGGCAAGCCATGCCTCGAGCCTTCGAGATGCCTCGGCGATCAGCGTGGTCTCGTCCGGAGGCTGGCCCCCGCCGCGAATCAGCGCGCGTGCCTCATCGAGGGTCTCATGCAGTGCCTGGAGAGTAAGGGGGCGTCCGAAACGGCCCTCCAATCCGACCGTGGTCGCCGCCTGCAGCAAACGATCCACCGAGGGAAGGTCGCGCAGGCTCACCGGTCCGCCCTCCACGTGCTGCGTTCGACCGAGCGCACGAGCCACTCCACGCCGGCCAGGCCGACGGCCAGCAGCAGAGCCAGCGGCAGCGTCAGCGTGCGGTTGATCTGGAGCCACATGCATATCCCGGCCAGCAAGCCGACCAGCAGCGACTGCCTGAGCAGGACACCCCCCGATACACGGGCGGGATCGAAGCGGCGATGCAGGACCCAGACGAAGGGAAGGGCGGTGCCGGTGACGGCCAGCGTCCAAAGGAAGAAGAATAGCCAGCGCGGGCCGACGGTGGGGAGCGTTGTATTGAGAAGCAGGATCAGCCCCAGCCATCCCACGACAGCCATGATGGCAGCAGCCACCATCAGGGAGCGGTAGCTTGACGATTCTGGATCAGACATTCCTAAGCGGCCTGGCGAACGTGGCCGCGATTATAGCCCAGCGAACGTGGGACGTTGGCGGCTGGCCGGTCGGGAGCCTTGTGCCTGACAGGTATAATCCGCCGCAGGACCCCATGTCGCTCCTAAGTGCCACCGACTTGGCCAAGGCCTTCGGCGCGCAGGATATCTTCGAAGGCGTGACTCTGGCCATCCCTCATCAGGCGAGGATCGCGCTCGTCGGCCCAAACGGCGTCGGGAAGACGACGCTCCTGCGGATCCTGGCCGGGCTCGAGCAGCCGGATCGCGGCCGGACGCAGCGCGCCCGCGGCCTGCGTGTCGGCTACCTGGCTCAGGAGACACTGGCCACGGAGGGCCGCCAGTCGCTGCGGACCCTCAGCCTGTGGGAGTGGTGCGTCGGTGCGCTGGCAGAACTGCGATCCCAGGAGGCCGAACTGGAGCGACTCGAGGCCGCCATGGCCGATCCGCACCAGGCGGTCGGCGCCATGGCGCGCTACGGCCCGCTCCAGGAGGCGTTTGAGCGGGCAGGGGGGTATGCCTATCCGTCGCGCGTGCGGCGTGTGCTGAACGGCCTCGGCTTCACCCCATCGGAGGACAACGTCCCCCTCGGCCGGCTGTCCGGCGGGGAACGGACGCGCGCCGAACTGGCGCGGCTGCTGCTGGAAGATCCGGACCTGTTGATCCTGGACGAGCCCACGAATCACCTGGATGTCGAGGCCGTTGAGTGGCTAGAGGGGTGGCTGATTGAGTGGCCGGGCTCGGCACTCGTCGTATCGCATGACCGCTACCTGTTAGACCGCGTCGCCGAGGCTGTGTGGGAGCTCACGCCGCGCGGCCTCGAGACCTATCGCGGCAACTACACTGCCTACGTGCAGCAGCGCCAGGAGCGGCGCGCGTTCCAGCAGGTCGCGTTCGACGCGCAGCAGGAACATGTGCGCAAGGAACAGGAGTACATCAAGCGCAACATCGCCGGACAGAATGCCCACCAGGCTCAGGGACGACGCAAGCGGCTGGAGCGTATGCTCCGGGACGAGGCCGTTGACCGCCCAGAGATGGAGAGGACGGTGCGTCTTGCGCTGCAGTCGGCGCCCCGGTCAGGCGACATCGTGCTGGAGACGGACGCGCTGCACGTCGGCTACGCCGATGACCCGTCCGCCCTGTTCTCAGTGCCGAATCTGGTTCTCAGGCGCGGGGAGTGCGCCGCGCTGATCGGCCCCAACGGCGCAGGCAAGACCACGTTCCTGAAGACTATTCTGGGGGAGACCCCCTCGTTCTCGGGCATCGTTCGCATGGGTGCGGGCCTGCGCCTCGGTTACTTCGCCCAGGCGCACCAGGGATTGGACTCGGATCGAACGGTCCTCCAGGAGATCCAGGAGACCGCGCCGCGTTGGACCGTGGGCCAGTGCCGGGACTTTCTGGCGCGGTTCCTGTTCACCGGCGAGACGGTTGACAAGACCATCGGCGTGCTGTCTGGCGGCGAGCACGGCCGCGTCGCATTAGCCAAGCTTGCACTACAGGGCGCCAACCTGCTCCTGCTCGATGAGCCGACCAATCACCTGGACCTACCGTCGCAGGAGATCCTGCAGGAGGCGCTGCAGGAGTTTCCCGGGACCATCCTGCTGGTCTCGCACGATCGCTACCTGGTCAATGCGCTGGCGACTCAGGTCTGGGCGATCCACCCCGGAACGCGGCGCATGCAGGTCTTCTCCGGCAACTACAGCGCCTACGGGGCACAGCGGCGGGTGGATCAGGAGCGGGCGCGCCTGGCGGAGGCGGGTGCGCGCCACCGCGACCGACCGCCCCCGCGTGATTCCAGCGCCGCCGAGGTGCGCAATGCAGAGGAGCGCATCGCCGGCATGGAAGCGGAGCTGGCGGAATTGGCGCGGAAGCTGGAAGCAGTCGGGGCAGATGTGGCCCGGGTGTCTGAACTGGGTGGCCGCTATGCCACCCTCCAGGCGGAGCTGGAGGCCGAGTTGGAGCGCTGGGAGCGGCTCGCGCGCGGGCCGCATCCTCCGGCGTGATAGAATGTTCCCTTTGGAGCCACGCAGGATGAGGAGAGACCGGTGAGACCCAGAGCCCGCAAGGCGCAAGCCGTACGACGGCGCGCTGGCGGCGGCTTCCCAGATTGGGTGATCAAGGCGCTGGCCGCGGCCTTCATCGTCGCGGCCGTCGGCTCCGGCATCCTGGTCTTCACCACGGTGCGGGGCCTGGCTTCGGCCTGGACCGGCACGGGCATCAATCCCTTCCAATCGTTGGGAGGCATGGACACTGCAGGCATGGACGGGACCCCGGCCATTCCCACGCCGGTCACCGACATCGGGGTGACCGCGCCGGAGTGGAACGGCAGCGACCGCGTCACGCTTCTGCTGATGGGTTTGGACTACCGCGACTGGCTGGCAGACGAGGGCGCGCCGCGCACCGACTCGATGATGCTGCTGACGCTTGATCCGGTCGCCCGGACGGCAGGGATGATGTCGATTCCGCGCGACCTGTGGGTGGACATCCCTGGGTTCGAACACAACCGGATCAACACCGCCTACTCGCAGGGCGAGGCCTACAACGTCCCGGGCGGCGGACCCGGCCTGGCGATGCAGACCGTGGAGAACCTGCTGGGCGTCCCGGTGCAGTACTATGCCGTGATCGACTTCCACACCTTTGAGCGCCTGGTGGATGAAATCGGGGGCGTGGATGTCCTGATCCCCGAGGACGTCAAGATCTCGCCGCTCGGTCGGCAAAGCCGCTGGCTGTATGCAGGAAAGAGCGAGCACCTCGACGGCCCGGACACGCTGGCCTATGCCCGCGCCCGCAAGACCGAAGGCGGGGACTTCGACCGTGCCAGCCGTCAGCAGCAGGTTGCGCTGGCGCTGCGCGATACGATCCTCGATCTGGACATGGTCCCCACGCTGCTGACCAAAGCCCCGGCGCTCTACCAGGAACTCTCGGCCGGCATCCGCACCAATCTCACGCTGGACCAGATGATTTCCCTGGGGATGACCGCGCTGCAGGTCCCCAAGGGGAACATCTCCAAAGCCGTGATCGCTCCGCCCGACCAGGTGACCCTCGAGACAATGCCGGATGGCGCGCAGGTCCTCAAGCCGGTGCCGGACCGGATACGTGAGCTGCGGGATCAGATCTTCACCAACACCAGCGTCGTCGGGCCCTCGGTCACAGCGGACGACCCCAGTGAGGGCGCGCGGATTGAGGCGGCGCGCATCTCGGTCCGCAATGGCTCGGGGACAGAAGGCCTGGCAACCCAGACCGCCGACTACTTCAAAGGCCAGGGGCTCAACGTGGTTGAGGTGGGAAACGCGGACCGGCTGGACTACGACAAGTCCATCCTGATGGTTCAGAACGCCACCTATCCGTACGCCGTCCGCTTCCTGGCCAGCCTGCTCAATCTCTCCCAGAGTCAGATCCTGTATCCAGTAACCTCCGATCCGGAGGTGGATGTGATCGTCGTCCTGGGGTATGACTGGGCGACCTACGTCGAGCAGCAGGGCGGGTTGCAGTAGGCTATTCGAGTGGGCGCTTTGGGCGGTCCCTGCGGACCGCCCTTTTTGTTGCAGGCCCGTGATGATTGGCACAGGGTCTACCGGGATAGCCGGAGGCTACGGGGAAGCAACTGTGACGACCACAAGCGCGGCAGCCAGCCCGAGCAGCCCGCCAGCGAACACATCAGAAAGGTAGTGGACGCCCAGCATGACACGCGCTAGCGCTACGAGCGGGGCCCAGACGATGGCCACCGGCGCCGCCCATGCGGGGCCCCAGGCTGTCAGCAGGATCGCTAGGAGGACGGCGCGCGCCGCATGGCCGGATGGGAACGAATGCGGATCGGTGGTGCGGTAGATCGCCCCCCATTCGCCGGGCGGCCTGCGCCGGCGGACCAGTAGCTTGATGGTCAGCACCAGCACGGCCAGCACGCCGATGGAGATCAGGATGTGCACCGCCCACGACCGCCAGAACGCATCCCCTCGCCAGGCGACGATCGCCAGCCCGAGTGCCCAGAACCAAGAGTCTCCCGAATGGGCGAGGATGGACGCGGCGAGGTGCAGCAGCCCGGGACGCTCCGCCCGCCGAAGGCTCTCCGACCAGCGAGCGTCGGCGGAGAGGAGCCTCTCGAGGGTCACGCCGCCATCCGCTTGAGCAGATGCTGCCGAACCATCTCGAGCTGGTGCGGCTTGTCCACATCCATCCCGATCTCGGCGTACGGACAGAGCGTGACATGGGCCTTCAGGCCCAGTCTGCGGCTGCCGAGGCGCGCCGCATCCTCCAGCGTCAACCTGCGGAACGCGGCCAGCAGGAAGAGGTCGAAGCCGAGTAGGGATGCCTGCTTGAAAGCGTTCTTGCGTGTTGCATAGAGTTCGTTCCAGAGCGCCTCATTGCCGGCAACGCTGGCGCGCAGCCCGTTGAGGTCCCCGCCGCAAACCTCGCTGCCCTTCAGCGGCGTGAAGGATCTGCGCGAGCCGGGAAAGACACGGTCCATGACCGCGCGCTCCACGACGGCGTAGTCGAGATCCACGTCCGCCGCCTCGACCGTCTGTACACGCCAGTCGACCATGTCGGGTGTGATGCCCGGGATATCGCCGCTGGAGAGCAAGGCGTGCGTCGCTGCGGGGTTCCTCGCCTGGACAGCCTGGAGCCCGGTTTGGATGTTGGCGATCATCCCGCCCTGATCGGGGATGAAGGTTGACTGCGAGCCAAGGCGGATGCTGCCCTCAGGGCCGGGCCACACCACGAAGACATGATCCACGCGTGATGCAGCCTCCACCGCATTGACAACCCACTGAAGCATGGGCTGGCCCTCAA
>JAPLGR010000561.1 GCA_026390045.1 Chloroflexota bacterium
ATCCTGTTCGAGGACTACCGCCTCCCGATGGCCACCCGGCTCGGCGAGGAAGGCGAGGGCTTCAAGATCGCCATGACCGGGCTGGCTGCCGGCCGGATCGGCATCGCCGCGCAGGCGCTGGGAATCTCCGAGGCATGCTACGAGGCCAGCCTGGCTTATGCTCGCGAGCGGGAAGCGTTCGGCCAGAAGATCGGTGAGTTCCAGGGCGTCGGATTCAAGCTGGCCGACATGAAGACACGCATCGAGGCTAGCCGCCTGCTGATCTACCAGGCAGCGCTCGCCAAGCAGGCGTCCAAGGCCAGCGGTGCGCGCTTCACGCTTGAGGCCTCGATGGCCAAGCTCTTCGCCTCCGAGACGGCCATGTTCTGCGCCCACGCCGCCGTGCAGATCCACGCCGGCATGGGGTACTCGAAGGAGCTTCCGATCGAGCGCTACTTCCGCGACGCCAAGATCACCGAGATCTACGAGGGTACGAGTGAGATCCAGCGGATGGTGATCTCGCGCGGCGAGCTGGGGCTGCGCTAGGGGACGGGGATGCCGCCTTTTCTTTGGACGGCCATCGCTCTCCTGCTCTCGACCGCGATTGGCGCCGGGATCGCGCGCGCTGTGGGACGGGCGTACCGTGCATCGTCGCGCCTGCCAACAGCCATTCGCCCAGGCTCACTTCGGGCAAGCGTCACATCAGATAACGCAAGAGCCATCCCCTCGCCCGACCTGGCCGGGTCAGTGCCTCAGGTCGTCGCCGAATCGAACTCGCGCGAAGTGAAGGTCCGCATCAAGGCAGAGACCGGCCAACCCGTTCAGCTGACTGTGCAACGCGCGTGCTCCGACGGATCGACACAGAATCTGTTCCGCACAACGCTCTCCGGCTTTTCAGCGGCGAAAGAGCCATCAGCGGGCGATCGCGAACGACGCGCGAAGGCGCCCCGATTCCTCGGCCGTCTTCGCGAGACAGTCGACGCATCGATTTCGGCCCTCGGACAGCTTCGGCTCTGGCGCAGCCTCAGCCTCGCCTCGCCGGACACCGGCCTTGCCGTTGCGGCGGCCGCGTTGTACGTCGTCACCCGACTATGGGCCATCGATTCCTTGCCGATCTTCTTCTATTCCGATGAGGTCAACTACGTCCTGTTCGGCGAGCAGATCTACGAGCGCGGGCTAGTTGGCGAGGACGGAAGCTGGCCGGCTGTCTACGTCTTGTGGGACACGAACCGGTGGGGCCCAGCGGTGGGCGTGTATCTCCATGGCCTTGCAGCGCTCGTCTTCGGGAAACATGTGTGGGTTGCCCGCTCAACCGAGGCGCTCATCAGCTTGGGCGGCGTCCTGGCAGTCGCATGGATCCTGAAGGACCATTTCCGGGGCCGATTCTGGTGGGCGAGTATCCTGTTCGCAGCCAGCATCCCAGCCTGGTTCCTGTACACCCGGACCGCGTTCAGCTCCACAACCGCCGCCAGTCTCTATGCGGTATTCCTGCTCGCCTACTTTCGCTACCGCTTCCACTCCCCCACCTCCCTGGGTCTGGCAGCCGTAGCTGGTGCGGCCGTCTTCTACTCGTACCATAACATGATGTTCGTGATGGGCGTCTTGGCGGTGTGCTTGCTCGTCAGCGATTTCCGCTACCACCTCCTGCACCGACGGATCTGGCTGCGCACGCTCCCCATCCTGGCGCTGCTGGCGATCCCCCTCGTCGAATTCCTCGTCCTGCATCCCGAGTCGATCGGCGCCAATCTGAGCTCGGTGGCCTCCTATTGGGCCGAGGATCTCTCGCTTGCAGCCAAGCTCCTGCGCTACGCACAGACCTACCTGCAGGGCCTCAGCCCGATCTACTGGTTCGCTCCGCAGGCAGGGACGGGCACGCTTCCTGTCCAATTCATCCCCGGCGCGGGTCACCTTGGTTTCGCCTTGCTGCCTTTCGTCGGTCTTGGGCTCTATGTCGTCTTCCGCAATTTGCGGTCCCCTCGCCACCGTCTCGTTCTCCTGTCCGCCCTGGTCGTCCCCCTCGGGAGCGCACTAGATACTATCGAGATCTCCCGTGTCCTGTCTATGGTCGTCCCCGCCCTGGTCCTGGCGGTACTCGGGCTTGAGCAACTCGGCGCCTGGCTGAAGGCCATCCCGCAAGGTGTCCAGACCGCTGCCGTGGCTATCGTCCTTTCGGTCTTGGGCCTGGCCCGGCTGGCGGGCGCCATGGTGTACGGCCCCACCTGGCCCACGGACTACGGGCTCGAGGGCGCACAGTTCGGCGCCAAAGTCCTGTACGAAGACACGATCCCTGCTCTGCTTGCCGAGGACCCTGCGATCACCCTGATCATGAACACTACGTGGGCGAACAACGCTCACATCTATCCCCGCTTCTTCCTTTCGCAGTCGGACCAGGAACGAGTGCGCTTCGGCAACGTGCGCGACTACCTGGACAAGATCCTGCCTCTGGAACCGGGGACCGTCTTCGCGATGCTGCCCGAAGAGTACGCCGACGCGGTGGCCAGCCCCATGCTGGGCAGAGTCGACGTCATCAAGACCGTCTATCGTCCGGATGGAGAGCCGGGCTTCTACTTTGCGCATATCGCCTACGCGGCGGACGCGGAAAGGGTGGCCCAGGAGTACGAAGCGATCCGAGGCCAGTTGATCGAGAGTCAAGTGGACATCCTGGGGCAGCCGACGACGGTCCTGCACTCAAGGCTCGCCGACGGCAATATCGCCAACCTGTTCGATGGATCCACGGAAACCCTCGTCCGGGGTGACGAGGTCAACCCGTTCCAGGTGGAGATCCGCTTCTTGGAGCCTCGGCGACTCGACGGGATCCGCGTGACAACGGGCTCGTTCGGGGATTTCAGTGTGAGCGTGACTGTGACGCTTCCTGGTATCGGGGAGCCGTTGGTGGTCTCGGAGCGATACCGGGATCTTGGTCCCGATCCGACGGTCTCGTTGAGCCTCCCGTCCGCCGGAGCAGCGGTCTCGTCGCTGCGACTCGAGGTGACCGATAACGCCCAAGGTCCCACTGGGGCCATCCATGTCCGCGAGATCGCGCTCTACTAGGCGAGCGGCGGTTCGCCGTCGGCCAAGCGACGGGGGCACGCACCGGCGCGGTCACCTCGCGGCCCGGTCAGGAGACGGTGAGGCGAGCTCGCAGGAACCGCGCGAGGGATTCCTGGCACCATCTCGACCGTCGACGGTAGCTCGTGCCCCCGCGGTGAACTACGGGCAGGCCCGCTCAGCGGGCTATCCTGATGCCCGGACACCCAATGCGCTCTAGCGATCCGACACCCCATCGTCCCAATTGGCTCGTATCGGCACAAACCGCTCTTGCTGCGCTGGCGCTCGGAGCGACTGCGGCGGCCGCAGCCATCCTGGTTTGGGTTCTCCGCCGATCGCCCGAAGCCGGACGAGGAGATGCTGCGACCGCACCGGGCGAAGCGGGGTATGGACCGGGGCAGCCGGCCTCGCCCCAGCCCTCCCCACACAGCATCCGGCTGGTGCCTCCGCTGACGCGGAAGCCCTTGGCTGCTCCCACAGACGCCTCAGCGCTACGCGTCGGCGCCGCGGCAGACGAGTCCGCTCCATCATCATCCAAGGCGGCTCAATTCTGGAGAAAAGCCTTCGATGCTTCAGTGGCCGGCGCAGGCCGGGCACTCCGCTGGGCGGTCCAGCCCGAGAACGCTTTCTTCCTGCTCTCCCTCGGCATCTACCTGGCCGTCCGACTGATCCGCCTCACCGACTACCCGATTTACTTCTTCACAGACGAAGCCGTGCAGACCGTCCTGGCGGGCGATTTCGTGAACGCGGGCTTCCGCGACTTCCTCGGATACCGGCTCCCCACGTTCTTCCAGAACGTCTACGAGTACAACCTGAGCACCTCGGTCTACGCCCAGGTGATCCCGTACATGCTCTTCGGCAAGTCCGTCTTTGTCACTCGGGCGACGGCCATGCTTCTGACGATCCCCGGCGCGCTGGCCATCGGTTTGAGCTTGCGCCAGGTCTTTCGCATCCGCTACCCCTGGGTCGGCATCCTGTTGCTCTCGTCCACGCCTGCATGGTTCCTTCATTCGCGAACGGCCTTTGAAACCGCCCTGATGACCTCAGCCTACGCATGTTTCCTCTACTGCTACCTCCTGTACAGAACCCGCAGTGCCAGGTATCTGTACCCGGCGCTGGTCTTTGCCGCCGCCGTGTTCTACACCTACGGACCGGGCGAGATCATCATCTTGGGCACCGGGATCCTGCTCCTCGTTTCCGACGCGCGCTACCACTGGGAACAGCGCAAGACCATTGCCTGGGGAATGCTCCTCGGGGTATTGCTCGCCCTGCCCTACGTTCGTTTCCGCCTAGACTTCCCAGACAAGCATGCCGAAGCGCTCAGGCTGATTGATAGCCTGTGGGTACAGGATGTGCCGCTCAGTCAGAAACTAGGCGCGTCCTTGAGATACTACCTCTCGGGCTTCAGCCTCGACTACTGGTTCCTGACCAACAATCACGATCTCGGCCGGCATGTCATGGGCCCATACGCGAACCTGATGACATGGACGCTTCCGTTCGTCATAGGCGGGATCGTTCTCGCTGTCTTGCGGTTTCGCGATTCTCCATACCGCGCCGTGCTGGCGTGCGTCCTGGCGATTCCGCTGGGAGTTGCCGTGGCCGGTGGAGGGATCACCAGGCTGCTTTCCATGGTCGTGCCGGCCTCGATCCTCGGCGCATTGGCTCTCGATCAGCTGGCATCTCTGCTAGCGCGTCGATTCCATCCCACGGTGGTTGGCCTCGCCCTGTGGGTTCTTCTCGCCCTGCTTGGCGTCAACCTGCTGCGGGATGCGGTTGTGAACGGGCCTTTGTGGAACCGCAACTACGGCATGGACATCCCCTACGGAGCGCCTCAGGTCTTCGGGGAGGTCACGAGACTGATCCAGCGTGACCCGGCGGACCGGGTCCTCGTCTCACCCACCTGGGCGAACGGCGTGGACGTGCTCAGGAGATTCTTCCTTCCGGACGCCGCTCCCGTGGATGTGGGGAACGCCGACAACTTCACGGCCGAGAGACAGCCACTCGATGATCACCTCGTCTTCCTGCTCACGGCAAGGGAGTACGAAGCGGTTCGAGCCGATCCCAAGTTCACCGACGTGCGCTTCGAGAAGATGATCCCCTACCCCGACGGCTCCCCGGGCTTCTACTTCGTCCGCATGCGCTACTCCGCTCAGGCCGACGCCATCTTCGAGCAGGAGCGCCTCGAGCGGCTCAAGCCAATCATCGAAACGCTCGTCGTGGACGGATCAACGCTGAGCATTGAGCACCCGCTGCTCGATTCGGGAACGATCCAGCACATGTTCGACGGCGACAAGTACACGCTGGCGCGGGGCTACGAAGCCAACCCCATGGTGCTCAAGATCAGCTTCGACACCCCCCGCCCCGTGCGCGGGATGGACCTCACAACGGGCAGCATGGACTTTGCTCTCACCGTCCGGCTGTACGCAACGGCCGGCGGCCCACCCGTCGTTTACACCGAGACGTACACCGGCCTATCGAGCGA
>JAPLGR010000246.1 GCA_026390045.1 Chloroflexota bacterium
GGCCAGCACCTCACCCCTTCCAAGCCGAAGGCTCACCCCATCCACGACGGCCCTGCGCTCGCCGTCATAGGCGAAGCGCAGATCCTCCACACACAGCAGGTCGATATCGCTCATGGCCTCAGCCGCAACCCTGTGTGCATCATCAGGAGGGCAAAGCCCAGGGCACCGAGGAAGGAGGTGAGGACGCCCAGGGGGATCTCCCCGCCCAGGAGAGCACGCGCCACTGTGTCACACACAAGCACGAAGATCCCGCCCGTGAGAATCGCCGCTGGGAGAGCATACGTGGCATTGGCGCCGAAGAGGCGGCGCGCCACGTGGGGGATGATCAGTCCTACCCACCCGACAATGCCGCCCACAGCAGTCACCGCCGCCACCGCAACCACGGCGCCGATCAGCACCAGGGACCGCTCACGTCCAAGCCGCGAGCCCAGCGAGATAGCAGACTCGTCGCTCAAAGTGAGCAGATTCATCCGATCTCAGGCAGTTCGCTGAGCGGGTCAGCCGCGTACTTCAGCATCCCAACGCCTGCGCCGAAGAGGGCGGACACGGCGATCCCGGCCAGGATGAGTCGCAGGACCCACCCTCCATACCGAAGCCGGCGCGCAAGGAGGAAGGACAAAGAGAGCCCGAGGAGGGCGAATACCGCCGCGGAGAGCTCGGTCACGAGCGGCGAGGCCTGCAGTGCCAGGATCGACAGCGCGGCGCCAAAGGCCGCACCCTGGGATACGCCCAACAGCCCCGGCTCGACCAGGGGATTGCGAAAAACCATCTGGAAGATCAGGCCTGCGGCAGCCAGACTCGAACCCATCATCATGGCCGTCAGAAGGCGAGGCAGTCGCAGGGACAGGACCAGTCTCCGTGCCAGTTCATCACTGCCCAAGAGGGACGGAGGAGTCCAGTAGGGCGCAGGGTATCGCCCGATGAAGAGCGATATCCCGGCGATGACGAGCAGGCCTGCCAACAGGAACGCAAGACCGGCCCGTCTTCCCATTCTCCTTTCCGGACGGCCTGACGTTAGATCAAGGCTCATAGTCTCCGTTCAGCAGGGGAAGGACATCCTTCTTGAAGGCTGTTTCGTCCAGACCGTACAGTTCCCGGTAGAAAGCCCGCATCTCAGCCTGCACGTCGAATGAGAATGACCCATCGGGTAGCAACTGGTTTGCCAGCCATTCCAGCCCCAGGATCCAGCGAGTGTCCGGCTGGTCCCAGCTGACGAAATCGCCGGGAAAACCCAGTACGTGGCCTTCGCGCACAGCACTCAGCGCCGCCCAGCTGCTGTCCGATCGCAGAGCCTCCGTCGCCACAGCGGGGTCGCCAGCGTAGTAGACGACAAACACGTAGTCCGGATCCCATGCGGCAACCTGTTCCAGGTCGACAACAGTCCATCCGCGTCCGGCGGCGTCCAGCCATACCGGCTCCCCTCCAGCCAGCTCGACCAGCATCGTCTGCAGCCACGCCGCGGCCGGCACGTTTACGGCGACTTCACCACCCTGATAGGTGTACTGCAGCAGGAGCACGCGGGGGCGTTCCTCAGCCGGGACAGCCGCTACGGCCTCCGAAACCCGATCGAGCCGCTCCTGGTAGAAGTCAAGCACTTGATCTGCACGCTCCGGATCGCCAAACAGGGCTCCCAGAGTGCGTACGTCGCGGAAGAACTGCTCCGGCGTCTCCAGGTCCAGATAGACGGTGGTCAGCCCAAGCGCCTCCAGGGGCGCGCCCACGCTGTCGGCCAGATAACTCTTAAGCAGCACCACGTCGGGGTCGGCAACGGCAATCGCCTCGGTCGACGCGTCGCGCTCTAGCTGGATCACCTCGGCAAATCCAGAGTCCACCAGAGGCATCATGGATGCGTTGCGCTGTGTGCGCTGCTCCATGGCAACGAC
>JAPLGR010000696.1 GCA_026390045.1 Chloroflexota bacterium
CAAAGAGCAGCGCAAAGCCATTCGAGACTGGGTCTGCCCCAATGGTTGCTGCCTGGAAGACCGTTGTGGGGGCAAGGGCAACAACTGCCAGCACCCACTTTCCGAAGGGTACGATCCTGACGGCAAACCATGCCAGCATCGCGTAGGTTGCCAGGCCAGCGAGTCGGGTTCCGAAGAAGGCCGTCAGGGCTGGAAGCTGGAACTTGAGGCCGAGATAGCGCATCGCGAATGCATAAGGCAGATAGAGCGGTGCGGAGTGCAGCGGTCTGGAGTGAGTTGAGGGCTCGCCATACAGGTAGTCCTGTTCGTCAATGGGAGCGGACTTGTATCGATCCCAGAATCCGGGCTCCACTGGACGAATAAGGAGCTGGCGACGATACGAGAGGTTCCAGTAGATGGCAGGATACGGAAGTTCGTGCCGCGAGACCTCGTTGGGAATGAAGTGGAGGTGGGCGAGATCCCAGACCCTGATCAAATGAGTCTCTTCGTCCCAACCAGCGCCCAGGGGGATCGCGAGGGCGAAGATCGTCCCGAAGATCAACAGAACAGCCAGGAGGAACAGCTCGGATGGATTGAACCTGGGAGGTTGGAGCCTCCACTCCGAGAGGCGGTCCCATGAGCGCCTGAGGGCGAGAGTCACGACATCAGCATTCCGCGGAGACGCGGCTCGCTGGGCGTGGAAAGACAGCAATGCATTCGAGTCTCAGCCGAGATGCCGCACTCCGCATGTGGGCGTGCTGCAACCGATGATGGGCACCCTGCGGACGGAGTCGCCTGAGCATGGAATTCCCCGGGAACAGCCCGTTCTTGCGTCCCTCTGGCGTCCGGTGTTCCGCCCACGGACATTCTCGCGGCGCGCGGACGACATCGCTACAGATGCACGTTCCTTGCGGCCACGAACGATAGCCCCGCCTCCGTCAGCGCCCAGGCCGTGCGGTTGGCCGCATCGAACTTGTCGAGGAAATTCGTCGTCAGGTTGCCCCAATCGCCTGATTCCACGACTTCCTGGCGCTCGCGGAAGTAGTCCAGGATATCCGACGGATGCGCCCGCGCCTGATCGACGTCCGGATCACCACCCTCGTGCTTGGCGGAGATGTTCGCAACGTGATCGGCGATCTCCACCAGCTCCGTGCGCCGAAGATACGGCTGGCGCACGATGCTCTTATAGGCCTCAGTGATATGGTGTTCGTACCGCACGACGTCTTCGAACCCGAGGTCCTTGCGGAACTCGGCCGTGATCTCCATCGTGCGGTTGTCAATCGAGTTGCTCCAGTTGAAGCCGATCAGCGGCGACGAGCCGTCCCGCCTTGAAAACAGCTTGGCGCCGATCAGTGTCCAGAGCGCTGCATACGGATTGTCGTTGCCGACGAAGACGGAGATCTTGAAGCGGATGTCAACGCCCAGCCGGTGGAGCAGGTAGCCCAGCAGGATGGTGCCCGAGTTGACGTTCAGCACCTCGCGCACGCCGTAGTTGGTGTAGTAGTACAGGAATTCGTCCAGCCACTGCAGCGCGTGCTCGTTTGGCTGTCCGACGCCCCCGAAGTATCCGGTGATGGTCTCCGGGCCGCCGAGGTGGATATTGGACCCATCCGTCCCCTTGGTGTCCAGCGTGCAGACGTAGCTGGCGCCGAGGATCTGCATGGCGGCGGCAAACGCCGGCAGATCGCCGTCGGCCTCCTGTTCCTTCATGTTGCGCACCTGGATGTAGCGCCCCGGCATAAGCGACTGCTGCTCGATTGCCCTGCGTGCGGCATCGATGACCCATGCAAAGTAGTTCGCTGCGCTCACCTCGAGTGTGACGGCGAGGTCATCCTTGAACCGCGTCTTTGCCGCCTTTTCGTCCAGCACCTTCCGCCGGTAGTCGGCGATCCGGATGAACGCTCCGCGGTCGCGCTGCTCCAGAAGCCACAGCAGATCGCGAACGTTCTCTGGCTTCGTGGCGCGCACGCGAGCCAGGAGGGAACTAAGGCTGCCGGCGGCCTCTGCCTTGCGGTTGATCTCCTCCGGCGTTCCGTATCGGGCGACGACCGCCAGGAACTCCTTCGTTACCGTCATGCCGGGATCGAGCAATACGGCGTTGATCGCCTCGAGGCGCGACGCCGGGATCTTCAAGCGTGCCTGCAAGTCGTCGTCCATGCCAACTCCTCCTACACGGTTGCTCAGCGCTTCGACTGCTTGAGCAGCCGCAACAACTCCTCATACGCCTCGTCGGGCATGCGGAACCAGTTCTCCGGCTGCGGGAAGGTGTGGTCACTGACCTCGGCAACGTAACGCTTCAGTCCGTCCAAGATGACCTTCCCCGCATCGCCATACACCTTGGCCATCTTCGGGGTGAAGTTCGGGTACAGCCCGAACATGTCGTGGTAGATCAGCAACTGCCCGTGTGCGTGCGGCCCCGAACCCAGGCTGATGATGAAGCACTTCTCTGCCCGCTCGGTAATCAGCCGGCACACGCGGTCGGGGACCATCTCGAGGAGGATGGCGTAGGCGCCGGCCTCCTCGAGGGCCTTGGCGCTCTCCATGATTCGCATGGCCTGCTGGGCGCCCTTGCCCTGCACGCGGAAGCCCCCGAGGGCGCTGACGCTCTGTGGCGTCAGCCCGAGGTGCCCCATCACCGGGATCCCGGAGCGGACAACGGCGGCCACACGATCGGCCATCTCGACGCCGCCTTCCAGTTTGATCGCATCGCAGCTCGCTTCGGCCATGAATCGGCCGGCGTTGCGGATCGCCGTTTCCACCGACGGCTGATAGGACATGTAGGGCATGTCACCGATGAGCCAGACACTGGGCGCGCCCCGGCGCACGGCCTGCGTATGGCGGATCATGTCATCCATGGTGGCCGGCAGCGTGCTGTCGTAGCCGAGCATCGTCATTGCCAGGCTGTCACCCACCAGGATCATGTCCATCCCGGCTTGCTCTTGGAAGTAGGCCGTCGGGTAGTCATAGCACGTCAACATTGTGATCGGAAGGCCCTTGGCGACCTTGTCGAACAGGGTTGGCAGCGTGACCTTCTTGCGCTCCGACATGCAGTTCCTCCTGGTAACCGAAGTGCGAGATCTCGAACCGCCGAGCGTGAGTCTAGCAGGTTACCGGAAAAGAAGGGCCGCCCTGATCCCATTCAGCCCCCAGCTCGTCGGGAGTGGAGGCTTCCATTAGCTAACCAGAGACGCAGAAGGGGTTGAGAGTTCGCCTCGACTTCGATCCTGATGACGACAGGGCTACTGGTCTGGAACGACGAGCGTCCCGATTGGCTTGCCGGACAACGCAGCCTGCACAGCCCCCGGCTCAATGCCAGAGAAGATGCGTACCTCGAGCCCGGGAACCGCGCGGGCCATGGCCATGGCGTGGCGAACCTTGTCTGCCATTCCGCCGGTGACATCGGTGGCGGCCGAACTGGCGAGGGTGCTGGGCTGTAGATCCGCCTCGCCCAGCGTCTCAAACACCCGCGAGTTGGCGGGATAGTCGGCAAACACGCCGGGCTCGACCCCGGCAAGGAGGAGATGCGTCGGACGAAGGGCGACGGCCAGGCGGGCGAACACGCGCTCCGTTGACACGATCGTAGAGCCGCGCTGGCGGTCGAAGGCGACGTCCCCGGCAACAATGGGCAGAAGCCCGGCCGAGAGGGCGCGGGCGATCGGCTCGGCCGCGAGCTCGACGATCTCACCCTCTTCTGCAATGACCGAGGCTGAAGGAGGGAACGAGACCGCCGGCAGACCGGCTTCGAGGATGGCATCCACGACCAGGCGATTGAGCTGATTGGCGACGCGCCAGACCTCGACGAAACCGCGCCAATCCTCTTCCGACGCCGCGCCCAGATGGGTTCCATAGTGCGAGGCAGCCTGATGTCCGTAGGATCCGGATCCGTGCCCCAGAAGCATCCGAAGGCCAGGCTGGGAGGCGCGCGCGGCAGCGATCTCGCGAGCAACGCGCTGAAGTACGTCCAGGCGCGGTGTCTCCGGACGTGCCTTGTCGGTGATGAGTGAGCCGCCCAGCTTGAGGAAGATCATGATCCCACCTGTGTGTAGATCGTGCGGACGGCGCCGGCCACCGTGAGTGCCTGCCGCACGCGATCGATATCCTCCTCAGATACGAGCGCGAGCATCGTGCCTCCACGCCCTGCGCCGGACAGTTTGGCACCCCATGCGCCCGCCTCGCGAGCAGCTTGGACGAGTGCATCGAGACCTGGGGTGGAGACTCCTATCTCCTTCAACACTTGGTGGCTGGCGTCCATGAGGGGGCCGATCTCGGCGATGCGTCCGGCTTCCAACAGGCCGCGCGCCTGATCCGCACACTGACCCAGTGAGTCGAAGTGCCGTTCGTAGACTGGCTGATCGGCCCGCCAGCGATCTCGAACCATCCCCACTGCGGTTGCCGTCGGCGAAGCAACGCCGGTATCGCCGAGCACCAGGTGCATCCGGCCGGCAATGTCGAAGGGCATCGGGCGCGCGCCAAGACGGAAGTAGACCGGTTGGCCGAAGGCAACGACGGTGTTGTCGATGCCGGACGGGGTGCCGTGGTGGATGCGCTCGACGGCAAAGGCAAGGGCGGAGATCTCATCCGGCGGAAGGGGAAGGCCAAGATGCTCGCTGAGAGCGCGCGCAATGGCCACAGAGACGGCTGCGCCAGAGCCCATGCCAGAGGCGATCGGGATCGAGGATGTCACGCGCAGGTGGACGGCCGGAAAGAGTCCTGGACCCAGCGCGTGGAGTGTGTCCAGAATGATGCGTGGGATCGGGTGGGAGGGGTCCAACTCTTTCAGGTTGCCGGCCAAACCGACATCGGGCGCCTCGACCGTCACGGTGCCGGCTGAGGCATCGGACAGGGCGAGCACTTCTGCCCTGGCGCACACTTCCCGCACGGGAACGGCAATGGCGGGACGTCCATAGACTACGGCGTGTTCCCCTAGGAGGATGGCTTTTCCGGGAGCGGTGGCGAGGGTCATTGCCCCAGGTACAGGACAGCGATCGAGGCGATGCCCCACAGCACAAGGGTGGCTATCAGCGGCCGGTCCTTGAGGACGAGTTCCTCCGGCGCGCCGCCCGAGTCCTCCACGTGGATCAGGTACAGGTAGCGGAAGATGCCGTAGAGCACAAACGGGATGGTCAACATCATTGTGTGGTTCTTCGGCAGGTTCTCGGCCGAGAAGGTGTAGAGGGAGTAGGCAACGATGGTTGTGGCCGAAACGATGACGATCAGCTGGTCGAGGAACGAGATGGTATAGCCGTCCAGCACGCGCCGGGTATTGCCCGCGGCCTCAGAGACGAGCACCATCTCGGCGCGGCGCTTGCCGAACCCGATGTATAGTGCCAGCAGTGTCATGCACACGTAGAGCCAGGGGGAGAACCGTGTGACCACGATTAATGACACGCCGGCGGCGACGCGCAGGACGAACCCGGCGGCGATGATGAAGACGTCGATGATGGGGACATGCTTGAGCCAGAACGAGTACAGCAGGTTGAGAGCCAGGAACCCGCTGAGGACCAGGCCGAACGCAGTTCCGAGCGCAAAGCCGCCGATAAGAGCAACGGCGGCCAACACGGCCGCGGTGCCCAGTGCCAGCCCGGGGGACACCACCCCGGACGCGATGGCTCGCTTGCACTTGACTGGGTGCTGGCGATCACTCTCTCGGTCGGCAACGTCGTTGATCAGGTAAACGACGCTCGACGCGACACAGAACAGCACGAAGCCTGCCAAAGTGCGTAGGAACGGGAGGGGCTGCAGGAGTTTCTGATCGAACACCAGAGCCGCAAAGACGAAGAGGTTCTTGGCCCACTGCATGGGCCGCATGGAACGCAGCAGGCCGAGGAGCATGCGGCCATGATAGCAGGAAGGGGGAGTGGCGGCAAGCGTACCGCAGGGGGCAGGCGGTGGTGGTGGCTATAATTGCGGCGGCCAGGAGGTGGGCATGAGGCGCGTTCCGGTAGCAGGCCGGCTCACGTCGCTGTTGGCGGGAGATCGACGCGCTCCGCAACAGCGGCGCCATCGGCCCGGTGCCGGCCGCATTGAACACCTTCGCCCGCTCCTGAGAGAAGAACTGATCCTATCCGTGCCTGGGGCGGACGATGCTTGTCTGGGGTGGAGCGCGTGAGTAAGGATGGCAGGCCGGCTTCGGAGCGCAAGGCACGCTTGGATGCCCTCGTGGTTGAGCGCGGGCTAGCCGAGAGCCGCTCCCTTGCACAGCGGCTGATCATGGCCGGCGAGGTCCGCGTCGATGGGCAGGTATCCCTTAAGCCTGGGCGGGTCGTGGACCGCCAGGCAAGCGTGGAAGTAGCGGCCGCCCCACGCTTCGTCTCGCGCGGGGGCGAGAAGCTTGAGGCGGCGGTGGTCTCCTTCGGCTTGGACATGCGGAATGCGGTGTGCGCCGATGTTGGCGCCTCCACCGGGGGTTTCACCGACTGCTTGCTGCAGCACGGTGCCCAACGCGTGTACGCCATCGACGTTGGCCACGGCATCTTCCACTGGCGTCTGCGGCAAGACCCTCGCGTTGTCCTCCTGGAATCCACCAATGTGCGCTACCTGAATGCGCTTCCCGAACAGGTGGATTGGGCGACGATCGATGCTTCGTTTATCTCGCTCACCCTGATCCTGCCGGTCGTTGTTCACTGGCTGAAGCCGGACGGCGGAGTCCTGGCATTGGTCAAGCCGCAGTTCGAAGCCGGTCGCCAATCGGTGGGAAAGGGCGGCGTGGTGCGTGACCCTGCGGTCCATCACCGGGTGCTCGAGGAAGTCATCGCATCGCTCGGGCCCATCGGCCTGGGGCCCTGCGGGCTGATCCGATCGCCGCTCCTCGGCCCGAAGGGCAACGTGGAGTTCCTGCTCTGGGCGGGGCGGGGGCAGCAGACCTCCTCCGCCCAGGCGTTGATCGGGGCAGTCCTCCCGCCACCCGCCTGACGTGCGGTGCCTCCTACGGTATACTTCGGGCCGCGGGAGTCA
>JAPLGR010000043.1 GCA_026390045.1 Chloroflexota bacterium
CAGCTTGACACCCTTCTCCACCATGGCCGACTGGAGGTAGAACTGCATCCAGGGGGCGATGGTGGTTCCCACCAGGCCCGTAATCATGTAGAAGTAACTCGCGTTGAACTCGAGGGAAGGCTTCACCGTGCTGAGCACCGCCTGCGACCAATCGTACTCTGTGAGGAAACACGAAATCGGATAGACCACGTAGAAGACACAGGCGCCGAGGAAAACATTCTCCACGATGCGGTAGGTGCCTTTCACCACTAGGGTCCAAACGAAGAGCGCGCCGAGCGGAACCGCCACAAAACGACTGACCCCAAAGACCGACATCCCGGACGCCAGGCCGGCAAATTCGGAGATGGTGTTGCCCAGGTTGGCTACCAGGAGCAGGGTCATCAGGATGAAGGTGGTGCGGAATCCGTACTCTTCCCGAATCAGGTCGGCCAGGCCCTTGCCCGTCACCACGCCCATGCGGGCGACCATTTCCTGGATAACAATCAGCGCGATGGTGATGGGAATCAGCATCCACAGCAGCGAGTAGCCGAAATGGGCTCCGGCCACCGAGTAGGTGTAGATCCCGCCGGCGTCGTTGTCCACGCTGGCGGTGATGATGCCCGGGCCCAGCACCGCCAGGAAAATCACCAGTTTCATGCGCCAGTGTCGGAAGCGTTCGCGATTCATCGGCTACCGTCGTTTTCCGCCAGCTTACTTGCGGTTCAGCATGAATTCGAGCACATCATCGAAGGTGACCACGCCCAGCAGGTGGCCCTTCTCGTCCACCACCGGCAGCGTCACGAGATTGTACTTGTGGAACACATCCACGACCTCTTTCTTGTCCGCATGGGAGGGCAGGGAGACCACCGATTCTTCCGAAAGGTCTTTGAGCCGCACGGAGGATTCGGCCAGGAGAATGCGGGCCAGGGGTACTGCGCCCGTCAGCGCCGCCTCGGAGTTAACCAGATAGATGACGTGGATCGACTCGAGCGGGCCCTCGAAGTTCTTCAAGGTCACGATAGCGCCCTCGACCGTGGCCGCGTCGCCCACAAAGACGAATTCGTTGGTCATCAGGGCCCCGGCCGTATTCTCTTCGAACCCCAGCAGCTCGCGGACGTCCTCGGCCTCTTCCTGCTCCATGTCCGCCAGAACTTCCGCGCTGGTTTCCGGGGGCATTTCCTGGAGAACGTCGGCTGCCTCGTCCGGTGGCATTTCCTCGACGATATCCGCTGCCTTCTCCGGAGAAATGCTTTCCAGTAGGGCCGCCTGCATGCGGGTGGGGATCTCCGAAATCGCCTGCGCGGCGGTCTCGTCGTCCAGCGATTCAATCACGGCCTTCTGCTCACCCGGGCTTAACTCTTCCAGGATGTCTCCGATGTCGGCGGGGTGGAGTTGGGCCAGCCGGTCATACGAGATCCGCAGTTTGACGCGGCGCGCCGGGTCCGGTTCAATCAGATTCACAAATTCCCAGGGAATGGTCTTGGTGGGGAAGGGGCTGGTGATCAGTCGAATCGTATACTTCGCCGCCAGCCCTTGCAGCAGTCTTCGGACCGCGGCGGCGAATCCGACGTTGACCGCCACAATGCGCAACTCCGTGTGGCCATCGGTGGGCTGGATGTCAAAATCCACATCGTTGACGCGCACCACCTTGCGGTTGTTGACGTCGATGATTTGCTGGTCGAGGACATCCTTCTTCACATGAAGCAGCCCCTCATCGGGCGCATAACGGCGGACTTCCTCTCGGGGGACGCTGGTCTGACCGGCGCGCACGGAAAGCGACTGCAACTGCTCATGGGTGATGCAGAACAAGTTCTTCTTGGGCCCCCTCACCAGATAGGAGGCCACCCGCAGCGAGTTCTGGCTGGGATCGACGCAAATATCGAACAAGCGGCCCAGGTATTCGCCCTTCACGCCATACATGGGGAGGTTCTCAAGCTCGGTGAAGTAAATCATGATCCACCTCTCGAGCGCTGCGCGCCGCACTGGGGCGGCGGCGACCACAATATGTTCTGACCACGATCCGCAGCGTGGATGCTGGCCCCGGATTGGTCCAGGCCACGACCGCTCGGCTTCCCCGAGCCGAGGGCTCCATAAAGCAAAAGCCCCGTGGGAGCCACTCAGCCCACGGGGCCATCCGCTCGACCCGTCGAAAATGCCAGGTCATAGACCCCCCTGGTGTGAGCTTTGGCTCCACACAACGTCGTGCCCCGCCGTGGGGCAGAGCCACCTTAGGCAAGGCCTTAATCCGACCGTGCCTGCTCCACCCGTTGGCCCGTCTCCGGGTTTCCGGGCAGTGGCTTGTATTTGCGTGGTAACCTCGCCTAACGAGGTCAACCGTGATTTGGAAGTGACGCGCCCCCTCCTCGACTTAATAGATCCCTCACTCTCTTAATACGAACGGCTCACTACTTTGTCAAGAAAAAAGCTCGCCCCAGGCGTGAAAAATCGCTTTCTGGAGCAGGTTTCAGGTCATCCTGAGGAGCCAGCGTGCCGCGTTTTGCTGGAGCTTGAAGTACTCAGCCTGCCACAGGGCAT
>JAPLGR010000419.1 GCA_026390045.1 Chloroflexota bacterium
AGCGTGCCCAGGACCAGCCCAGCAGGCACGGCGACCCAGGTCGGGATGTGATAGACGACCATCATCATCGCCGTGACGACGCCGACCAGCGACATCTGGTACCCGACGGAGAGGTCGATCCCGCCGCCGACCATCACGAAGGCCAGCCCGACGGCGACGATGATGAAGTAAGTGTTCTGGGTGACGATGTTGAGCAGGTTGCGCGCCGTGAGGAAGTAGGGGCTGGCGAAGGTGAAGAGCACCATGAGCCCGACCACGACGAACATCACCGCGTACTTCCGCAGGCCGCTCAGATCAAGCTTGGTCATGTACCCTCTTCACGCCGGGTCGCGGCGCTGGTCTTGGTTCACGGCCCATCATCAGTCTTGCCCGCGTGCCGTCCTCGCGTCCGTTTGGGGCACTAGCCGAAGGAGCGGAACTCCATCTCTGGCACGCCTTCGGCGGCGGCGGGTGCCTTGCCCTTGACGATCAGCGTGACGACATCGTCGAGCGTGACCTGGCCAACCTCGAGGATGTCCTGCCGACGCCCGCCCTTGAGCACGAAGACGCGGTCGGCGATGGCCAGGATGTCCGGAATGCGCTGCGTGATCAGCAGGATGGAGACGCCCATGCCTCGCAGATGGCGGATCAGGGCCAGGAGCTTGTTGGCTTCCGTCACGCCCAGCGCGGCCGTCGGCTCATCCATGATCAGGATCTTGGATTGGAAAGCCATGGCGCGTGCGCAGGCCACCATCTGTCGCTGCCCTCCGGACATGCGGGCGACGCTCATCTTCGGCGACTTGATGTCGACCTTCAGCTCGCGGATCAGATGTTCGGCCTTCTCGTACATGCGCCGCTTGTCGAGGAAGGCGTGGAAGGGGCCGCGGGCGAGATCCCTTCCGACGTAGATGTTGCGGGCGACATCGAGGTTGTTGAACAGGGCGAGGTCCTGGTAGATCATGCCGATCCCGAGGCGGAAGGCGTCGTGAGGGGTCTTGATGTCGGCGCGCTGCCCGTCGACGTAGATCTCGCCCTCATCCGGCAGATAAGCACCGGCTAGGACCTTCATCAGCGTCGACTTGCCGGCGCCGTTGTCGCCGACCACGCCCATGATCTCGCCCCGGCGGAGCTCAAAATCCACCCTACGAAGCGCCTGGACGCCGCCAAAGCTTTTCGAGATACCCCGCATCTCAACGATGTGCTCAGCCTCCATCGGAACCTCTTGTGCACTTGAGGGCAGAATCCGGGATTGCAGCGTCCCTCATCCTAGGCCAACCTTGATCCTTCCGCAATGATCGCCGGAAGATGCTGGCGGCTGCCCGGACCCGATATGACGGGTGGGCTGGGGAAGCCCGTCTCAGGGGTTGTCCCCAGCCCACCTGCTTGCTACGATCAGGATCGCCTAGAGAGCTGCGGTCTCCATCCCAGGGATGGCGTCCGAGGCTCGGGCTATCCGGGCGGCGGGCCCAGCAGGACTTCCACCGGCTCTGCTGTCGGGAGGGTCAGCACGGTGATCCCGTCCGGGACGGCCACCCCGTAGAGTTTCCCGTCCTTGCCGGTCACCATGTCGAGTGCGTCCCAGATGATCTTGGGATAGTCGCCGCCCTCGACCATGATCTTGGCATACTGCATGGTCCGGCCAATCAGGTCGCCGCCGAAGCGGACGGTGCCGCGGAAGACGCCCTTGCCGGTGGACGCGTCGGCCACCGCGGGGCCTTCCGCCCCGAGCATGCCGACACCGAACACGGCCACCTTGCTCAGGTCATCGATGACGCTGATGCCGGGGCCCTTGGCGAACTCGTCCACGATGGCCTGCGAGGCGCCCATTCCGCCGTCACCGGCGTAGGCGATGACGAGTTTCACGTTGGGGTTGGTTGTCAGGATGTTCTGCATCGCCGTCTGGCCGGCCTGGAACATCTCAGCCTCGACCGCCTGGACGACCTTCACCGCCGGCGAGTAGGCAGGATTTGCCACGCGATCCGCGTCGGACTTGCCAGCTAGATACGTCCCGGCTGCGTCCGAGATCGCCGTTCCGGTTGCGTCGACGTACGCGCCGGTCGAGTCCTTGAGGTAGGGCTCG
>JAPLGR010000585.1 GCA_026390045.1 Chloroflexota bacterium
GTCTTCTGTGTACCCCGGCGTCGAGCCTCCTCGTCGGACAGTGTCACCGACTCGATCCCGCCCAGCAGGTCGGACAGCGTCGGGTTGAGCAACAGGTTCTCGAGCGAGTTGCCGTGGGCGGTGCCGATCAATTGGACACCGCGTTCGGCAATGGTCCGCGCAGCCACCGCCTCGAGCTCGCGGCCGATCTCGTCGATGACGATCACCTCGGGATTGTGGTTCTCGACCGCCTCGATCATCACCTCGTGCTGCAGCACCGGCTCGCGCACCTGCATGCGTCGGGCCCGTCCGATGGCTGGGTGGGGAACATCCCCATCCCCGGCGATTTCGTTTGAGGTGTCGACGATCACCACGCGCTTGGACTCGGCCAGGATGCGAGCGGCCTCGCGCAGCATGGTCGTCTTGCCGACACCGGGCCGGCCGAGCAGCAGCATACTCTTGCCGCTGGTGATGATGTCCTGGATGATGTCGATTGTTCCGTAGACGGCGCGGCCGACGCGGCAGGTCAGGCCGACGATGCGGCTGTGCCGGTTGCGGATGGCCGAGATGCGGTGCAGTGTGCGCTCGATGCCGGCGCGGTTGTCGGCATCGAACTCACCGATGCGCGCCACGATGAACTCGATGTCGTCGCGGGAAACCTCGCGTTCACGCAAAGTCTCCTCGCCGTCGACGTAGCGCGCCGTCGGGACGCGGCCGATATCCAGGATCACCTCCAGCAGCTCATCGAAGCGATCGATGTCGGTGAGCCGCTGAACGATCTCCGGCGGCAGGACGCTGAGCAGCACGTCCAGGTTGTCGGTGATGCGCTGGCGGATGGTCATGGGCGGCCCTCGGCGCGAGGTAGCCCGTCGGGTTCGATGCGGGCGAGAGGCGCCGTTGGCTTGGGCAGCGTGGCCTCCAGCGACGGCAGGACGGCGAGCACGGGCTGGCGAAGGCTGACCGCCAGCCGCTTGACCATGACCGCCTGATCGGTGAGCGCTTCAAAACCGAGTGTGTGCAACGGCGTAGTCATCCAGCTTTGGTACGACCGAACGCAGACATACACCGGCCGCTGCCGGTGGTCTTCCAGGTCTGAGAGCAAGGCGCCGAGGAGCCGATCCGGGTCTTCGGCCCCCGGGTGGAAATACGGCTGGACCCATATGCCGCGCGGCCCGCCGTCGAAGCTCAAGTATCCCAACAACTCACCGTGGCGCCAGTGCACCATATCGCGGCTGTGACGGATGGGCGGAGGTTCAACCTGCTGCACCAGTGCAGGCACGAGATTGAGATACAGGCTTGCGATGGCCGGCTCGTCCGTCACCGCGGCGGTGCGCCATAAGCCGGCACCGTCTTCGGCGACAGGCTCGCTCGCGGGCGAGGTGGGAACCGAATCTGCCGACAGGCGCCAGATCCTCTGGCGCGAGTAGATGGCAAACCCGAAGTGGCGCAGGCTTTCGAAGGCGGGCGAATGCTCGTCGACCTCGGCGATCAAGCCATGTGCGCCGTGCTCGGCACCCGCCCGCGCCATTGCATCGAGCATCTCCGCACCATGACTGTCATCCAGCATCTCGGCCGGGCTGACAAAGGCGATATGCGCCACGTTGCGCCCCGGAGGGAGCAGGACCTGTGCGATAGAAGCCTGGCCGCCAGGACGGGCGACGAAGGTATGGGCTGTGCGGCCGGGGCCGAGCATGTCGAGCAAGGCATACTGCAGGACGTTTGGGCCGCGGGTGAAGGCCAGCTGAGAATCAAGACACAGGCCTCGATCGCGGATCCGATGCAGAAGAGGCAGGTCGCGCCAGTCGAATGGCCGGATCATCAGTTGCCTAAGCCTTGACCAGCGACAGGAAGTAGCGGTGGAACCGGTCGTCGTTGGTCAACTCGGGGTGAAACGCGGTGGCGAGCATGTTTCCCTGACGGGCGGCAACGATCTGGCCCGCGTGGCCATCCGACAGTTTGGAGATGACCTCGACGCCCTTCCCTGCACTGGCAATCAACGGGGCGCGGATGAAGACGGCATGGAATGGACGCTCCGGATCTGTCAGGACCGGAACCAACAAGTCAGCTTCGAAGCTATCGACCTGGCGTCCGAAGGCGTTTCGCGTGATGGTGATGTCCATCACACCCAGAAGCGGCTGGTCGCGTTGTGAGTCTTTCGAAAGGAAGATCGCGCCAGCACAGGTCCCCCAGACAGGATGGCTGGCGGCAAAGCGGCGCAGCGGCTCGATCAGGCCAAACGTCACCGCCAGCTTGCCGATGGTCGTTGACTCACCGCCGGGGATGACCAGGCCGTCAAGCCCGTCGAGTTCGGCCGGCAGACGGACCTGACTCGTCTCGGCGCCAACGCGCCGCAGCAAGATCTGATGTTCGGCGAAATCGCCCTGCAGGGCCAAAACGCCGATTCTCATTCCGGACCTCGCTTCTGCTTCCCGCTCCAGGATTCAACCTCGATGGCAAACACCGCCGTCGCTGCCAGCTCCTCACTCGTGATCGGGCGATAGTCACGCCTTGGCTTCAGGTCGGGGAAGTACTTGTCGAGCAGTCCCTGAAGGGCGAGTTGCTTCTCGTCCTCAGAGTCGACTAGGCGCACCCGGCCGAAGATAACCGCGCTTGTGTACTCGTTGCTGAAACCCATAGCGGTGTCGGCAGGAAGCAGGCGTCCCATCTCGGCGACGGTGAAGCACACGCGCGGATTGGCCTGGACGTTGGCGATCATGCGGCCCTGGAGTGCGCCGTGAAAGTAGATTCGGCGCGAGGAGTCGTCGTACCAGAAGAGAGATGTGTGCTGGAAGGGCTGGCCGTCGACGGCGGTGGCGGTGAAACCGTAGGGGGCTCGCGCCAGGATGGCGCGCACGGCCTCCTCGGACATGGCGCGGTCGGTGCGTCGCAGACGGGTCAACGGCTCGGCGTTCATCGCCGGGTGGTGCCCGAGCCTACCAGCCGCGCACTGCCAGCCGCTCGCCCTCTGCCAGCTGTGTCACGCCGATGCCAACCATCGCCTCGCCGAGACCCCTACTGACCTCGGCGATGATCTTCGGTTCCTTGTAGTGCGTCGTCGCCTCGACGATCGCCTTGGCTCGCCGGGCCGGGTCGCCGGACTTAAAGATGCCCGATCCGACGAAGACGCCGTCGACGCCGAGCTGCATCATCAGCGCGGCATCTGCCGGCGTGGCAATGCCGCCGGCGGCGAAGTTGACCACCGGAAGGCGGCCGAGCTCGCGCGTCTCACACACAAGCTCATATGGCGCGCCGATCTCCTTGGCGAACGCCATCAGCTCTTCCTGAGCCATGGTCTGCAAACGGCGGATGTCGCCCAGGACGGAGCGCGCGTGGCGCACGGCTTCGACGACGTCGCCGGTGCCCGCCTCGCCCTTGGTGCGCATCATGGCCGCGCCTTCGCCGATACGGCGCAGCGCCTCGCCCAGGTTGCGGCAGCCGCAGACAAACGGCACTTTGAACAGGTGCTTGTCGATGTGGTGCGCCTCGTCGGCCGGCGTCAGCACCTCGGACTCGTCGATGTAGTCGACGCCGAGCGCCTCAAGCACCTGGGCCTCGACGAAGTGGCCGATACGGCACTTGGCCATCACCGGGATGGTTACGGTGTCCATGATCTCGAGGATCAGTGCCGGATCACTCATGCGGGCGACGCCCCCGGCGACGCGGATATCTGCCGGGACGCGCTCTAGCGCCATGACCGCCACGGCGCCGGCCTGTTCGGCGATGCGGGCGTGTTCGGATGTGACGACGTCCATGATGACCCCGCCCTTGAACATCTGCGCCAGGCCTTTCTTAAGGGCAAAGGTACCGACTTCCTTTTCCACACCAGCCTCCTAGATCCCGTGGGTCGGGGGGACATCCCGGGGTACCGGCCCGACCGCGGCCGTGCTGCAACGCCTATCAAGCTCATTCTACCATGCGGCGGAAAGGCGGCCGCCGGATGGAACTCCCCTCCCCATCCCCTTGACATCCGCCCGTTCTGGATGTACAATTAGTACAAAGATACAAAGAGACAATTAGACAATGGTACATTCGGAAGGGCATCAACCTTGGTGATCAGTGTAGACCTGCGCAGCCATGTCCCCACCTACGTGCAGATCGTGGAGCGCGTTGGCCATCTGGTGGCGACCGGCGTGTTGAAGCCGGGCAATCAGTTGCCCACCGTGCGCCAGCTGGCGACCGACCTTCGAGTCAACTTCAACACCGTGGCGCGGGCCTACCGGCTGCTGGATGAGGCGGGAGTGATCTCCACACAACAAGGACGAGGGACCTACGTTCTTGAAGGCCTGTCGACCGTGCAGGCGGAGGAGCTCCGCCAGGCGGCGCTCGAGGGTCTGGTGCGCTCGTTCCTCGGCGGCGCCGTACGCATGGCATTCAGTCCGGACGACGTGGAAAGCGAATCCCGGATTCAAATCGAGCGCTGGCGCCGCGCCGGCGACCCGCCGGCCGAGGCTGAGTGACCCAACCGATCTCCCAGGAGGTGCATCGTGACCATTGATCTCAAGTCACTGAAGAGCGCGCGTAGGAGAGAGGTGAAGGCTGCCGGGACAGAGCGAATCCCCCCGGTCGCCATAATGCTCTTTGCCGTGATCCTGCTGCTGGCCGGCGGCACGGCCTGGGGGCTGGAATCCCTAGGAGCTGCGGACTGGGCCTCTGGGGCGGCGGTCGTGGCCTGGACGCTCATCGGCGCCTATGTCCTCATGGCGCTCAAGATCGCCGACCAATGGGAGAAGGCCGTCGTACTGCGCTTCGGCCGCTTTCGGGGGCTACGCGGACCGGGCCTCTTTTGGATCGTGCCGGTCATAGACCGCATCCCGATGTGGATCGACCACCGCGTGATGGTCACGCCGTTCAACGCCGAGAAGACGCTCACCAAGGACACGGTCCCGGTGGACGTAGATGCCGTGCTGTTCTGGCTGGTGTGGGACGCCGAGAAGGCCGCCCTGGAGGTCGAGGATTACCGCTCGGCCATCGGCTGGGCGGCGCAGACGGCGCTGCGGGAGGTCATCGGCCAGATGACCTTGGCCGACATCCTGGTCGGCCGGGCGCGCATGGACCAGGACCTGCAGAAGATCATCGATGCCCGCACGACGCCGTGGGGTGTGACCGTCCAGTCGGTCGAGATCCGCGACGTGGTCATCCCTCCGGACCTGGAGGACGCCATGAGCCGTCAGGCTCAGGCCGAGCGCGAGCGCCAGGCGCGCATCATCCTGGGCGAGTCCGAGCGCCAGATCGCGCAGTCCTTTGCTGATGCCTCGGTGGCCTACCGCGACAACCCGACGGCGCTGCACCTGCGCGCGATGAACATGCTGTTCGAGGGCCTGAAGGAGAAGGGTGCCCTGGTGATCGTGCCTTCGAGCGCCGTGGATACGATGAACCTGGGCGGCATGAGCGGGATGGTGGCCCTCAGCCAGACGGCGGCGAAGATGGTCGAGAAGCCGGAGAGCGGAGGCTAGCATGGCAGGCGCGGCCTGGGAGTACAGAGTGCACTCGATCGGGGGCGTCCTGAAAGGGGCTAAACCGGAGCAACTGACCGAGGTCCTCAACCAGTCGGCCGCGGACGGTTGGGAGCTGACGCACATGGTGGCGCAGGAGAACAGCAACGCGCTGTGGCTGGTGCTGCGCCGTCCGTCCACGGCACGCACGCGGCGGAAGGCCACCTGGAACGGGGAAGCCTGATCTCAGGCGAAGGGGGGTACGCGACCCGTTGCTTGCCGCAAGCACAGACTTGTGAACGGGGGCGACGAACTGTCGCCCCCGCTTGGTGCCAAGCCAGTCCGGGGGCTCTCGTCGCCCCATGGGCCGGAACCGCCGGAGGAGAGGTGCCAGCGGGGCTTCCTGGTTGCTGGCAAGGAGTCTACACTCGCCGGCGATCGGCCACCGGGTTTCACGTGAAACATGCCCCGGCAGAGCCCGGCGACAGCCGTGAACGCCCAGGTTGTGGGCAAGCGGAAAGGTGGAACAAATGGAGACCGAAGAACTGGCACGCCTGCTGCCGCTGCTCGCCCCGCTGATCGTCATCCAGCTGGGCCTGATAGTGGCCGCCCTAGTCGACCTGATTCGCCGCCAGAGCACGCGGGGGCCCAAGTGGGCGTGGGGGATCGCCATTGTGGCGTTCTCGATCCTGGGCCCGCTGGCCTACTTCATCTTCGGCAGGGGGGAGGAATGACGGCCATCCGCGTCGAAGGGCTGCGCAAGGAATTTCACCGGATCGTGGCCCTGGATGGCCTGTCCTTCGAGGTGGCCTCTGGGACGGTCTTCGGCTTCCTCGGCCCCAACGGCGCCGGGAAAACGACGACGCTCCGCATCCTGGCCGGGCTGGCCCGTCCAAGTGCGGGGCAAGCCTGGGTGGAGGGCCATCCGGTGGGGCCGGAAAGCCCGTCACGCCAGGCCCTCGGCTACTTGCCCGAGGAGCCGCGCTTCTATCCCTGGATGACCGCGACCGAGTTCCTGCGAGACTACATCGCCGGGCTGTTCGGCCTGCCGGCCTCCAAGGCGCGCCAGCGGACCACCGAGCTGCTCGAGCTGGTCGGGCTGAAGGACGTCGCCCGACGCCGAGTCGCCGGGTTCAGCCGGGGCATGCGGCAGCGGCTCGGGCTGGCTCAGGCGCTGATGAATGAGCCGCGGGTCCTCCTGCTGGACGAGCCGGTCAGCGCGCTCGACCCAGCCGGGCGGCGGGACATGCTGCTGCTGATCGAAGCGCTGCGCTCGAAGGCCGCCGTGCTGATGAGCACGCACATCCTGGACGACGTCGAGCGCATCTGCGACAGGGTCGGGATCGTCAACCATGGGCGGATGGTAGCCGTCGAAGAGCGACAGGCGTTGCTCGACCGCTACGCCACGCCCTGGCTGGAGATCGAGTTCAGGTCGGAGGCAGCGAAGGTGAAGGCCTGGGCGGAAACGCTGCGCCCGGTTGCCGGCGTGGCCGACGTCTCCACGCGTGAAGCCCAAGTTCGCGTGCGGCTCGAAGGAACCGACGGTAGCGACCAGCAGGTGCTCGGCCTGGCCGTAGCCTCAGGGATGTCGGTTGAGTCCTTCCAGCATGCCCGGCCGACGCTGGAGGATGTGTTCCTTCGCTTGGTGGGTACGGGCGGGGAGGTGCGGCCATGAAAGTGCTGTTGTGGAAGGAGCTGCTCGAGCAGTGGAGGAGCTACCGACTGCTGGCCGTGGCGGCTGTCCTGGGAGTGATGGGCATCCTGGGGCCGCTAACGGCGCGTTACATGAATGAGCTGATGGCCAGCATCCCGGGCACGCCGGAGGGCCTGGAGGCCGTATTGCCCGAGCCGACCGTGGATCTGGCCGTTGCGGAGCTGACGGACAATCTGGCGCAGTTTGGCCTGATCCTGGCGCTGCTGATCCCGATGGCGTCGGTGGTCGGGGAGAAGCACAGCGGCACGGCAGGCCTGACGCTGAGCAAGCCGGTCTCGCGCTTTGCGTTCCTCCTGGCCAAGCTTCTGGCGCTGCTTGTGACCTTCGCCATCGGAGTCGGGATCGGGCTGGGCGCGGGATACACCTATACCGGAATGCTGTTCGCCTGGCTCCCGCCGGGCGGATTCCTCGTCCTGGGTTGCGGCCTGCTTCTCTACCTGCTGTTCTACGGCTCACTCTCGCTCTTGGCCAGCACGCTGATGCGCTCACAGCTCGCCGCGGCCGGGATGGCCTTCGGGCTGACGTTGGTCCTCGGCCTGCTGGGTACAATCCCGGTAGTCGGCACCTACCTGCCAGCCGGCCTGCCTGGCTGGGGACGGGCGGCAGCCACCGGGTTGGCCGTGGAGACACCCTGGAAGGCCCTGGTCGCCGCGCTGGTCCTGATCCCAGGCTTGCTGTTGGCAGGCTGGGGAGCCCTGCGCCGACAGGAACTCTGACCTGGATCGCAAGGAGGAGATGTGGATTCAGCCATTCGCGGTCTGAATGCCTTGGTGATGATCTGCCTTGGGCTCGGCCTCGGCGTGTGGCTCGCCCGCCGCCGGAGGCTCCCTTGGGGGCTGTTTGGCATCGGCGCGGCGACTTTCGTGCTATCGCAGATTGCACACATCCCGTTCAACAGCCTGGTGCTCAACCGACTCCTCAGTGCGCTTGGGTGGCCTGATGCGGCATCGACAGGTGGGTTGATCGGTGCTTCGGTCTTGCTCGGCTTGTCTGCCGGGGTCTTCGAAGAAGGCGCCCGCTACCTGACGTATCGTTTCTGGGCAAAGAAGGCTCGAAGTTGGGAAGAAGCGCTGATGATCGGTGCTGGCCACGGCGGGATCGAAGCGGTGCTGCTCGGGTTGCTGGCTGCATACGCTCTCCTGCAGGCCCTTGCGCTGCGTGGGGTGGACCTGACAACCGTCGTTCCTGCTGACCAGCTTCAGACGGCGCGCCTGCAATTGGAGGCTTTCTGGGCCACGCCATGGTACGGTGTGCTGCTGGGGGCGGTCGAGCGCCTGTTTGCCATCTGCCTGCACCTGTCGCTGAGCGTGATGGTGTTGCAGTGTTTCACGCGCCGTCAATGGCTCTGGTTGCCGCTGGCCATCGGATGGCACGCCCTGCTCGATGCTGTGGCTGTCGCGGCCGGTGTGCGGCTCGGTCCGTATTGGACCGAGGCCCTTGTTGGCCTCATGGCTATGATCAGCCTGGCTATCGTGTTCGCCCTGCGGCAGCCGAAGGTGGCAGAGCCACCTCCGACCGCTCCGTTGGCCCCACAGGTGCTCCAGCCGGTCGATGAAGGGCCGCCGACACGCGATCAACTGGATGACAGTCGCTTCTCGGGCGGTACGTAGGTGTAGACTGAGCGGCGTGCTGAGTCTGGGAGGCACAGGCCCCATGATCGTAACGGAACGACTTAGCAAGAGCTTCGGATCGCTGCAGGCCGTGCAGGATCTTGATCTGCGCGTTGAGGCGGGCGAGGTGTTCGGCTTTCTTGGCCCGAATGGCGCTGGCAAGACAACCACCGTCCGGATGCTCAGTGCGCTGATCGGGCCGACGTCGGGCAAGGCATGGGTTGCCGGATGCGAGGTAGGCAGACAGGACGGCGAGCTGCGGCGGAAGGTCGGCATCCTCACCGAGTCGCCGGGGCTGTACGACCGGCTGAGCGCCGAACGCAACCTGGGATTCTTCGCCGACCTGTATGAGGTGTCCGACATTGCCGCGCAGGTGGAGCACTACCTGCGAGCGCACTGGACCCTGAAGCAGCGCACCTGGTGCGGGAGTTCATTGCTGAGCTCAAACACGAGGGTCGGGCGATCTTCCTGTGCACCCACAACCTGGATGAAGCCGATCGGTTGTGCGATCGGGTGGCGGTCTTTCGCACACGCCTCTTGGCGCTCGACACGCCAGCTGCGTTGCGCAAGCAGTTGTTTGGCCGATCCATTGTCTTCCACCTGCGCGAGGTGTCACCGGCTCATGTGCAGTGTCTGCAGGCACTTCCCGGGGTGCACTCAGTGGAGGGGATCGACCGCAAGATCCTTGTGGGTCTCGACGACCCGGAGCAGGACAACCCGCGCTTGATTCGGGCGCTGGTCGATGCCGGCGCCGACATCCTGTTTGTCGGTGAGCTCAGGCGGACCTTGGAAGACGTGTACATGCGCCTTGTTGGGGCAGACGGCACACACTCGGTCAAGTTGACATAAGTGACACAGCCAATCCACGCACCTACTAGGGCGGGCGGACATCCAAAGGCAGGTCACACGGATGCATAAGGTCGGCGTGATCGTTCGCAAGGAATGGTCGGAGGTCTTCAAGAACCGGCTAGTTCTGGGGACCGTCGTGTTCATGCCACTCATGCTCACCGCGCTGCCGCTCGTCGTGCTGGGCGTGATGGGAGCGGAGGGCGAGCTGAGCAACGTGGGCACCTCGGACATGCCTGCATCGTTCGCGCGGCTGTGCCAGGGATTGAGCGGAGGCGAGTGCGGCCAATACTTCCTTATCATGGAATTCCTGTTGCTGTACATGATGATGCCGCTGATGATTCCGGTCACCATCGCCGCCTACAGCATCGTGGGTGAGAAAAGCACGCGCACGCTCGAGCCGCTTCTTGCCACGCCGATCACAACGGTCGAGCTGCTCGCCGGCAAGGGGCTGGCAGCGGCGCTGCCGGCGATTGGGGCGACGTGGCTTTCGTTCGCCATCTTCGCCGTCGGGGCGCGCCTGATTGGTGTCAGCCCTAGATTGCTGGCCAAGCTCATGGACCCACTGTGGCTGATTGCCGTCTTCGTCGTCGGCCCGCTGCTCTCTGTGGCCTCGGTCAGTTTCGCCGTGATGATCTCCTCGCGGGTCAACGAACCACGCGTCGCGGAGCAGCTCTCCGGCCTGGTAGTCCTGCCTCTACTTGGTCTGTTCTTTGGGCAGGTCTCCGGGTTGATCCTGCTGGACACAACGCTCATCGTGTGGATGGCGATCGGGTTGCTGGCGCTGGATGCTGTGCTGCTCGTCTTCGCTGTCCAGCTGTTCCAGCGCGAGAGCGTCCTGACGCGCTGGAAATGATGGAGCCCTGATGCGACGCGCACTTCCCGTTGTTGCCGGCTTGCTGCTCTTGCTGGTTGCGGTCCCGGCGGCCGCCCAGACGGAGTGCGGACTGAGCATTGAGTTCCACCGCGATTTCGGGTACGCCGCGGGCTCCGAGATCCAGGGCGCCTTCTCTCTAACGGCCGATGGCCCGGAGAACCTGGTGCAGGTGGATTACTACCTGGACGATCAGCTGCTAGGAAGTGCGACGGAGCCACCGTTCAAGATCTCGTTCAGCACTGGCGACCACGCACTTGGCCTCCATACCTTCATTGCAGTCGGGACCACACAGGAGGGAGGCGAGATCCGTTCGGCCAGCCGGACGGTGGAGTTCGTCTCGGCGGAGCAAGGATGGCAGGTGGCGGGCAAGATCGGCCTCCCCATCCTAGGCCTCGTTCTCATCATCTCGCTCCTTGGGACGGTTGGGCCCATGCTGTTGGGCCGCAAGGCAAAGTTCCGTCTCGGCGAGTACGGCGCCGCCGGAGGGGCTGTCTGCTCCCGGTGCGGCATGCCGTTCTCGCGTCATCTGATGGCACCCCACATGGTATTCGGCAAGCTGGAAAGATGCCCCCATTGTGGCAAGTTGTCCATCGTGGCGGCCGCCTCAGCCTCCGCACTGCGCCAGGCGGAGGCCCGCTGGGAGGCCGACAGCCATCAGGGCGAACTCAAACCGGAAGGGGAGGGCGATCGGCTGCGCGAGCAAATCGACGAATCGCGCTACGAGTCCTGAGCGGATAGCCTCCGGCCGCCAATTGCCCATCGTTTCTCCTAGGTACAATTCCCCTTCGTATGGCCACACCTCCCGTCTGCTCGTATGAGGGCTCGGACTACCAGAAGAGATTCTGGGACGAGGGGGATCGCGCCTACGAAGACCGCGTCGAGGCGATTGCGCTGCGTCGGCTACTCCCGCACGGCGGCCCGCGCCTGCTTGAATTGGGCGCCGGGGCGGGGCGAAACACACCACGCTACGTCGGCTTTGAACACGTCGTACTGGTCGACTACTCACGGACGCAGCTCGAACAGGCTCAGCAGCGGCTGGGTGCCGGGCCGCGCTACACGTATGTTGCCGCAGACATCTATCGGCTTCCGTTCGCGCCGTCCGCCTTCCCGGCCGCCACGATGGTTCGCACGCTGCATCACATGGCTGATCCGCTGGCCGCGCTGCGCCAGACCCGCCGGAGCATGTCCAGCTGAGGAACGTTCGTGCTTGAGTTCGCCAACAAGCGAAACCTCAAGTCCATTGCACGCTGGTTGCTGCGCCGTCAGACCTGGAGCCCATTCGACCGCGCTCCGGTGGAGTTCGCGCAGCTGAACTTCGACTTCCATCCGGACGCGGTCACGGACTGGCTGCTGGCTGCGGATTTCAAAGCCGAACGTCGGCTGACCGTATCCCACTTCCGGTTGCCGTTCTTCAAACGGCTCCTGCCGCTCCCGTTGCTGGTGGGGATGGACTCGCTCGCGCAGTGGACGGGCGGTCTGTGGCAGCTTACGCCGAGCGTGTTCGTGCGCGCACGCGCCACGGGCACCGATGAAGCGACTCCTGCTGGCGCCCTCTGGCGCTGCCCTGCCTGCGGCAACTTCGATCTGCGTTCCGGCCTCGACGGCCTGACCTGCACAGAGTGTCAGCGCCTATGGGCTTGTCGGGACGGCATCTACGATTTTCGTGACGCGCCGGCCTGATTTCCGCCCTCGGCTATAATCCCGGCATTCTGGCCCGACGGTGCATCGTCGCGGCCGTACTGCCACCCCCGGAGGCCATCCATGTCGCCACAGCGCGAGACATACGCGGTCGAAATCGCCGGTCTGAAGCGCGAGCTACCCCTGTTTGAGGTGGTGCCCGGCCTGCGGATCGCGCTGCTCAACATCCTGGGCGATACGGAGCTCGTGCAGGCGTGTGCCGCTGAGCTCGGTAAGCGCCTGCAGTCACAGGCCTTTGACGTGATCGTGACGGCCGAGGCGAAGAGCATTCCACTGGCACACGCGCTGTCGGTTGTGATGCGCAAGCCCTACGTTGTGCTGCGCAAGGCGTACAAGCCGTACATGGGAGAGGCCGTGCAGGCCGAGACGCTGTCCATCACCACTGGCAAGCCGCAAACGCTGTACCTGGACGAGAAGGATCGGGCCGCCGTGCATGGCAAGCGAGTCGCCCTGGTCGACGATGTCATCAGCACGGGCTCTACGCTGGAAGGAATGCGCAAGGTGATGGAACTCGCCGGGGCTCAGATTGTGGTGCAGGCGGCCGTGTTCACCGAGGGCGATCCGGCCGATTGGAAACACATCACGGCTCTCGGGCACCTGCCGCTGTTCAAGTCCTGATCGACACTGGGCACAGCCTCGGCGTCGGGTGCGTCGGACGCCTGGAAACAGACCGGGCCTCTGCCGCCTGATGCGTAGAGGCCCGGGTCCCTTCTATCCCCCAGATCTATGGCCAGATGTAGCGCACGGTGTAGGTGATCGTCTTCTCGCCGTTGGCCGCCACGCGTGCATCGAATTCAATCGTTGAGGAGTCGGTCTTGGTGTATTCGGCGCTTGACTCAAGGATGCGCCACTCGCTCCAGCGGAACAGGTGCTCGACGATGCGCACATCGACCGCCTCATCCTTGTGGTTGCGCAGCGTGATCTTGAAGGTCTCCTCCAGCGTGCGATCGTTGGGCGTGCGGAAGTCGGTCTGGACGCGTTCGCCGACGATATCGAAGGCATCGCCGACATACAGCCGGACCTGCTCGCCCTTTGGCGTGTGGTCGATCGTGTCCTCACCAATCAACAGAGCGGCATCATCGATGTCCTGCTGGTAGACCCGGACACGGCCCGATGGCAGATCGGCGTCCACATCCTCGGTATCGAACTCGACCATGACCATCACTTTGGCGTTGGAGGCGATGCCGTAGGACGGATCGGTCTGC
>JAPLGR010000518.1 GCA_026390045.1 Chloroflexota bacterium
AGTACATCGAGGGGTGGTACAACCCGCATCGTCGACACTCTGCCATTCACTACGTATCGCCTGCACGATACGAGATGGGACATGCCTATGCCGCCTGAGTCGCCCTAGCCGTCACCTGTCCACCAAAACGGGGCAACTCCAATGTCAATAGCCAGCCCTCGATCCGCGTTGCCGGCTTTGAAGCAGAGACCGGAAAGGCACTGTGGGGAGGATTCCCGTCCGCTTCGGTACTGGAATCGTACGACGGAGCCGTATACATCGGAACGCGGCTCGGGCAGGCTCAGAAGCTCGATCCATCTACTGGGAGGATTGAGTGGAGCCGGTTCCTCTTCCCATTTGGGATAGTGACATCTATACACGCCGGGGATGAGGGGCTCATCGTTGTGGGCGGAGGCGAATCCTCGTTGGTCATCGGACCAGGTAGCGGCGAGAGGCTTGACGCTCCGGACCTGGCTAGCCCAATGGCGATACTCAACATTGACCATTCGAGCGTCTACATCGACAGCATGAAGTCCGTATCGCTCGACGATGGTCGCGTCGAATGGGCGGTGTCATTGTCGGAAGGTGTTCGAGAGAACCCAGTATTCCTCCCCCAGTCGATTCTCATCCGAACAGGTGAGCAGTCCGGGCATGTCTACAGTATCGACAGAAACACGGGAGCCCTGAGATGGCAATTGGCACGCGAGGTCGTAAGCAACATCTCACTCTCGGGTGGGTGGGTGTACTTCTTGGAGGAGGATGGCCACCTCATTCGACTAGATGCAGGCTCCGGCGAGGAGGAAGTACTTGGCACCTTTGAGGGAGCACCGTTCATGCTGCCCCCTTCGAGCGGAATGCCCGCGGGTGGATACTATGTCTCCGCAGCAGATGAGCTAGGAATGGTCTTCGTGCTCCTCGGGGATTCGGAGGAGCTTGTTGCTTTGTCACACTCCGGCTGAGCCAACGCCTCGGCAGGATCCTGCGGGAGCCCCCAAGAACTTGTCCAGTTTGTGAGAGAGAACTCTGCCGGACCAAGTATGATAAACACCAGGAGGCGGGTCAGCTTGCTGGCCGCACTTGTTACCGAGCTAGTGCAACCGCGAGCTGCATAGCTGAGCCCGCTGACCTCAAGGTTACGAGTTACCCGTTGTCGCGAAGGCCATCAATATAAATGGACCGTAGGGTCCGCGGCAGAGGGAGTCGTCGCGTCAGTTCACATCCGAAAGGTCGAGGGTTCGAGCCCCCCCGCGCCCACCAGATTGACACCGCTGTCCTTACGGGTGGCCCGCAGAGGGAACCGTAAGGACAACTGTTTCTCCCAGGATTCCCCCGATGCCACCCGCGGACCTTATGGTTTCAGTTCGAAGGGTCCGCTCTCACCGGCCCGGACGGGCTTCGTGCCGCCGCGCCTACAAACGACAAACGCCGGCACTTGCCGTCCCTCGTTGTCTCGTGCCCCCAATTCCTCTAAAGCAGAGCTTTGGCTAGCGCTACTGCACGGCTGGCGTCCGGCGCAAATCCGTCTGCCCCGATCTCCCTTGCGAAAGCCTCCGTGACGGGCGCCCCCCAACCATTACCTTCACCTGGTCGCGAACTCCAAGATCCTCGAGCGCTTCGATGGTGGATCTCATGTTCTGCATCGTGGTCGTCAGCAGTGCCGACAATCCCACCAGCCGCGCACCGTGTTCTCGGGCCACCTCGGCAAAACGAGCCGGGGGCACGTCCGTCCCAAGATCGATGACTTCGAATCCGGCGCCCTCCAGCATCATTCCCACCAGGCTCTTGCCGATGTCATGCATGTCGCCCTTCACCGTCCCCAACACTACTCTGCCCACAGTCTCGACCCCGCCCTCGATGAGTCTGGGCTTCAGGATGGCCAGCCCCGACTGCATCGCGCGTGCAGCAACGAGCATTTCAGGCACGAAAAGATCACCGGCCTCAAAGCGCTGGCCGACCTCGTTCATGGCCGCGATCAAGGCGTTGTTCAGGATCCCCTCCGCCTCGATTCCGGCTGCCAGAGCTGCCTGCACTCCGGCTTCAACATCACGCGACTGCCCGTCCATCACGTTCTGGTAGATACCTTTCAGGTCCATGTCCATTCCTTCGCTGATCTCTGGGATTCACCCGACCGAACATGGAAGAGGAGCATTCGCCAGCCATGGCCTTGGCGCAATCGTTCCTATCCCCCTACCGGCCATGTTTCGGCTTCTTCTTGGATCACCTTATCCATGATCAGGTCATAGGTGCCATCAATATCATCAAGGAGCGCCAGCCTTGCAGCGTCCACGTCATGGGCTTCCAAGGCGTCAATGACCTTCTGATGTGTGAACTCCATGGTCTTCCCGGCATGGCGCAGCACCATGAAGCGCGCCAGCCGGTCGTGCAACCGGCCGACGGTTTCGGCCAGCTCGTTGTTCCCCGACGCCCGGGCCAGCAGGTAGTGAAAGCGGCGGTTTTCGTCCGTATAGCGGTCGTAGGCTTCGTCGTCATCGCCAGCGTAGCCAGAATGCGCTTTGGCCAATTCTGCGATTTGCCCATCCTGGATGCGCGCCGCCGCGAGTTCGATAGCAGCGATCTCGAGCACCCGGCGCAGGTCCAGCAAGTCGCGCAGCTGCTTCAGCGTAGTGTGGGCAACGAAGTATCCCGAACGTGGTTTGATGTCGACCAGCCCCTCATGGCTCAACATCTGGAGGGCGTCCCGCGCGGGGGTCACGCTGGTGCTGTATTGCCGGGCAATGGCTTCCACGTCGAACCGCTCACCCGGCTTGTGATGTCCCATGATGATCGTGCGCCGCAGCGCAACGTAGATGGCATTCTTGGAAGTCTGATTCTGTCTGGGCGGGAACATGGGCTCACCTTGCGTGAGGGCTATTGTACGATATATCAATGCGCAAGCAAAGGATATCACAATTGACTTCTGATATATTAGATGCTAGTATTCTGGGCAGAAGATACAAGTGACCCGGCATGCCATGCCGCTCTTCAGGAAAGAGCAGGATTCCATCCCGGGCTCCTACCTTAGGAGTGGAGGTGACACCCCATCATTCTGATCTCAGAACTCGGCCTGTCCACATTGTTCCTGATCTGAACTATCCCCCAGAGAAGACAGAGGAGAAGAAACCAATGGAAGAGAATAGGATCCATCCCCTGGTGGTTGAGGCGCAGGATGCGCTTGCCAAGGGTCAGATTGCCCGGCGTGACTTCCTGAGACTCTCCACTTTGCTGGGCGCCTCGCTGGCAACTGCCAACATCCTGGCGGCCTGCGGGGTGAAGGCCCCGACGGCGACAGAGGTACCAGCGCCGGCAACAGAGGTGCCAGCGGCTGCTGCGCCGACCGCCATTCCGACTCCGAGTGCCCCCGCGATCACCCGAGGTGGCGTCTTGAATGTCGCCTGCCGGGTCGAGCGCGTATCAGACCCGGCCCAGTTCTCGCTGGTCAGCGCTTCGCATCCCTGGCGGCATGTGTTTGAGTACCTCACCCACACCGATCCGCAGGGCATCACCCATCCATACCTTCTCGACAGCTGGAAGGCCAGCGATGACCTGCTGACCTGGACGTTGGTCCTCAAGCAAGGCATCAAGTTCAGCAACGGACAGGAACTGACCGCCGACGATGTTGTCTTCAACATCAAGCGCTGGCTGGATCCCAACACGCAATCCTCCATGCTGAGCGCCATGAGCTACATGGACGGCAGCGGTGTCGAGAAGACCGACAAGTACACTGTCACCCTGCACCTCAAGAATCCGACCATCTTCCTACCGGACAACC
>JAPLGR010000387.1 GCA_026390045.1 Chloroflexota bacterium
GTCCCCGCCGAGGCCGAGGCCTTTGTCGACATCCGAACGACGCTGAAGCAGGATCACGAAACGCTGCGACTCAGGCTGCGGTTGATACTCGCGGAGCTCTCCGCTTGCGACCCCGATTTTCACGCGGACATCGAGTTCATCGAGGACCGCCCCGTGGTGGGGATCACCAGGGAAGAGCCGATCGCCAGGATATCGGCGGAGGCATTCCGCGACATCACTGGTCGGCAGCCGGTGTGGAACGGGGTCCCGGGCGCCACGGACGGCACCTTTCTCAGCGCCATGAAAAAGATACCGTGCCTTGTCAACGGGCCCGGCCCGCGCCACATGCCGCACCAGGCCGACGAATACGTCGAGATCGACCAGATAGAGGAATGCGCACGGATGTACGTGCTGTCGGCGTCCCGATTTCTCGCGCCGCAGGGCTGATATCACAGAGGCGCGTCCCCGAGGCGCGGCATAGAGGCGCGGCCTAGAGGCGCGTCCCCGAGGCGCGGCATAGAGGGCAATTCCCTACACTCGCCCTACACTATGGATGGCTGCATGCTCCGAGTCTCAGCGCTCAGCAAATCATTCGGCGCAATCCTGGCACTCGACAATGTGGACATCGAGATTGCCAAAGGGCGCATTCACGGGATCATTGGCCCCAACGGTTCCTGCAAGACGACGCTTTTCAACTGCATTACGGGGCACCTTGCGCCGAACTCCGGCACCGTCGTGCTGGACGGCGTGGATATCACCAACCAGAAGTCCGACGTCATTGCCAACAAGGGAATCAGGCGCACATTCCAGGCGGGAAAGCTTGTGCCTGGCATGACCGTGGTTGAAAACGTGATGTCGGGCGTCAACGACAGGATCGGGGCGGCGGCTCTGGACGCTGCTTTTCGCCTGCCGTTTGCAGGCTCGCGCCGAGAGCGGGACATCCGGCAGCGGGCGGGGAAGGTGCTGGATCTGGTGGGCATGAAGTCGAGCGCGGATCGCTGGGCAAGCGATCTTGTCTGGGCCGAGCGCCAGCTCGTGCAGATTGCGCGTGCCATCATTGCGGAGCCCCGTCTTCTCCTCCTGGATGAACCGGCCTCCGGCATGGGGGTCAAGGAAATCGAGAAGGTAGAGGAGATCATCAGCAAGGTGCGCGGCATGGGAATCACGGTGGTGGTGGTGAGCCACGACGTGAAGATGCTCATGAACCTGTCCGATCTTGTCACGGTCCTGAACTTCGGGAAGAAGATCGCAGAAGGCGTCCCTGCAGAAGTCCAGAAGGACCCCCGAGTCCTGGAGGCCTACCTTGGCGCAGAATGAGCCGGCCCTCCTGAAGGTGGAGAGCCTCTCGGTCTCGTACGGCCATATCCAGGCGCTGAAGAGCGCCAGCCTCGAGGTGTACCCTGGGGAGATCGTTGTGCTGATCGGCGCGAACGGGGCGGGCAAGACCACGCTCCTGGAGACGGTGCTCGGCATCAACGCGCAGGTCACCGGCAGCGTGACATTCGACGGCCGTTCCATCCGGGGCGTCAGCGCGGACCGCAACGTGCGCTCGGGGATCTGCCTCGTACCGGAGGGTCGCGGGGTGTTTGCCTCCATGAGCGTGCTGGACAACCTCCTGCTGGGCGCGCACCACAACATGCGAAACGTGTCGAAAAACCTTCGACGCATCTACGACTGGTTTCCCATCCTCGAAAAGAGGAGAGACCAGATTGCGCGCACCCTGAGCGGCGGGGAGCGCCAGATGCTCGCCATTGGACGTGCGCTGATGTCCGCCCCCCGGCTCATCATGGTGGACGAGCCGTCCATCGGCCTTGCCCCCATTGTTGTGAACGACATCTTTGCCATCCTCACCCGCCTGAACCGGGAGGGATACACGATCCTCCTTTCCGAGCAGAACGCCTACAAGGCGCTGAAGTGCGCGCACCGCGGCTACGTGCTGGAGACCGGCAGCCTGACCCTCTCGGGCACTGCCGGGGAGCTCCTGAACGACCCGGGCGTTCGCCAGGCGTATCTGGGAGCATAGGGATGCAGGTATTCATCGCCCAGGTCATCAACGGCCTCTCCACCGGCAGCATCTACGTGCTCCTCGTCACGGGGTTCAACCTCCTTCTTCTTGTCGCCATGATCATCCACTTCTCCTATCCACAAGTGGTCGTGTTCTCCATGTACATCACATGGATAGTCCTGAAGCTCACTGGCAACAATCTGCTCCTGGGCATCGGAGCAGCCATTGCCGCGTCGGTGCTCCTCAACCTGGTCTCGGCGCCGCTGTTCCAGAAGGTGATGAAGAAGCGGGGAGAGGTGGACATCAACACCACCATGGTGCTTTCCATGGGCATCGGGATGATCATCACCGACGTGCTGTCCCACACTTTCAACCAGGGATTCCCCATCGCCTTCCCGAATGAGCTGGCCACCCGGCCCGTCCTCCGCATTGGCCTGATCAGCCTCCTTTCCGGGCAGGTGGCAGCCCTCGGTGTGAGCGTGATTGCCGTGTCGGCGCTGTTCCTCATCCTCTATCGCACAAGGCCCGGTCGCGCGTTTCGCGCCATCGCCGAGGACCCCAGCGGCGCGCGCCTCGTGGGCATCCCGCTGTTCACCACCGGGCTGGCAAGCTATGCGGTCACCGGCGTCCTGGGCGGCATCAGCGCAATCCTCCTTGCCATGCTGATCGGCTCGGCGTCCGCCGGACTGGGCGAGCAGGTGGCGCACAAGGTGCTTGCCGTTTCCATCATCGCGGGGCTGGGCAACCTCGTCGGCGGCCTGGTGGTGGGGCTGGGGCTGGGGATCCTGGAGGCCGTTGTACAAGGATACATCCCGGGGTCGTGGTCCAACGCGATCGCATTCGTCGTCATGCTGGTTCTGATCCTGGCACGGCCGCGCGGCCTGTTCGGGACCAAGCTGTAGGAGGTCTCCAGAGGTGCCGCTGCCGCTGTACTACTTCCTGGCCAACGCCGCC
>JAPLGR010000496.1 GCA_026390045.1 Chloroflexota bacterium
CCGCGCTCGGCCTACCCGGACCGCGAAGATGTGCATGGCTGCTTCGAGTCCGACTACCTGCTCTTGCCGGATGGCACGAAGCTGGAGCGCATGCAGGGTTACCCTCCCGTCCCGGCCGACGTGCTGCAAGCGCTGCTTGTGATCCCCTGCATCGGCGAGACGCTGCCGGGCACCGTCCCCGAGAATTGGGCGCTGCCTCTGCGCTTCGTCCCGGCGCCGGCGGACATGACCATCATGCCGGTCCTCGAACTGTCTCCCTCACCGGAGTCAACAAGAGAGGCTGCCGCCACACCCGGTGCCTCTCAGGACACGAGCGTGTTGTTCGACAGGGTAGTCGAAACCGGCGACGGCTACATCCTGATCTGCCGGTTCCGGCCCAGCGCGCCTGCGGGTGAATGGGTGCAGGTGACCGACGTCCAGATTCGCGACGCGACAGACAGGCAAGTGGCCTACACCAGCCCTCCCGACATTCAACCTCCTGAAGTCGAAGATGGGTCCGGAGGATTCGGTTTCGTGTTCGCGTTTGAGGCTGCGGGATTGTCCTACCCGCTATCCGTAGAGTTCTCCGGTGTGACGATCAGCCAGGCCGCTCCGAACGCCGAGGCCGAGTTCGAGTTCGATGCTGGGCCGAACCCGCAACCTGGCCAGGAATGGATCCTGAACCAGGACATCGAGCTGGCAGGACACCACCTCACCTTGGCCTCGATCACGGCCGATTCGCGCCATGGCTTCTCCTTCCAGTTCCGGACCGGGCCCGAGATCTACAGCGCCGCCGTCGATATCGCCGGGTACACCCCAGTCGGGGGCGGAGGCGGGGGTGGTGGAGGTCTCACGGATGGCACGTTCAACGTCGGCATCAGCTACGCAGAGCTGCCGACAGGGAAGCTGCATGTCACGGTCGCCAACCTCACCATCATCAGCGATGCGATCACGTGGCGAGGGCAGTGGTCACCGCTCTCTCCCAGGACGGATTGGCCGTCCACCCCTACGCCCGAACCGGGCATGTGTGTGATCAGCGATGCGCTGGAACAGCTCGGACCTCCCCCAGCGGACATCGCTTCCGAAGGGCTGGCTCTCACCTACGAGCCGCTCAACGGCGACACATGGGGTCTGATCTTGCGCAACCTTGACGGGAGCGGAACGCTAGTTGAGGTCCCTGGAGGCACCTGGGGCACGCTCTCACCCAACGGCGAACAGATGGCCTACCCAGCCTCGGATGGCATCCGCGTGCGCGATCTCGCCACCCAGGCCGAGAGGGTCCTTGAGGAGGGGCGTGGGGCATACAACCTGGCCTGGTCGCCTGACGGCAAGCGGATCGCGTTTGTCGGTGGAACCGCTGACGGCGTGTACGTCATCGGTCTGGACGACAGTTCCCGCCGCCAAGTGACAGACCAGGCCTACGCTTCGGTCATCGGCTGGTCACCGGACGGCGCCCAGATCTACGTTGTCATTCCCTTCACCGGTGGCAGCGCCTGGAAGGTGCGCTCCATCGATGCCGGCACGGGGGAGTGGCGCGAGCTGTTCACGATCGAGAACGGAACAGCCAAGTTCCTTTCCCCCGCCCTGTCACCAGATGGCCAATGGTTAGCCTACCGTGGGAGGGACAACAGCAGCCTGTATCTGGTCCGACTGGATGGTAGCGACGTGCATCTGCTTATGACCGGCGTTGGCCAGCTCGTCTGGAGTCGCTCGGGCTGGATGGGCGTGACCTTGTTGAGCGAAGACGCCAATGAGCTCGGGGCCTTGCTGGTCCAACCAGAGAGTTGTCGGGGCTACCTGCTGCCGTCAGTGCATGGTTACCTGCAGGCTCTGTATGTGCCATAGGGCGCGTCCGGGATGCCTCGAAACGGGGGCGCAAGTCTTCAGTTGGGTGAGACGGCCGATGCCCGCGAGGGCCTTCGCGCATCAGGGACGCTGGAGGGGCCTGTCAGCGGGGACATCACCGTGCTTGTGAGAGACGAGTCCGTAGTGCCCCGGACGCGTCCACGGCCTTCGCCAGGCGACCAATGCAGGCCATAACGCCGAGTCTCAGGCCGACTGCCCAGCCTATCCCGCCGTTCACCGGCGGGTGACGGTCAATGCCCCGTTCTCCGGGAAGATAGATTGGCTGATCTTCCGGAAGTGGTAACCGTAGATCGCGAATCGGATGGCGAGCGGGAACGACCTGGGGCGACGGAAGAGCGTCCAAAGAAAGAGCTTCCAGTACTGAACGCGCTCCTTGCCTGCAATGCCCAAGCGGTACACAGAACGGAGCAACGCCAGAACATTCCCCATCACGTAGCGGGGGTTCATCGGGATCCTGACCCTGGGCGGCTTGTACTCTCGCAAGAAGGTCCTCACCCGCTGGTAGTAAACCTCCGGCGAGTACAGCAGTTGCACCAAGCGCTTGTATCCATTGCGCAGCAAGTCAGGGTCCATGACCGGGATGATGTTGGTTGTGCCGTCCACATTGTCGCCCGACATCTTCTCGAGCAACCGCCCTGCCCCCTTCAATCGCTCGTAGAGCATGGTGCCGTGGGGAGCCTGCAGCAGGCCAACCATCGCCGTGACGATCCCGGTCTTCTGAATGAAATCGATCAGCCGCTGGAATGTGGAAGCGTTGTCGTGGTCGAATCCGACGATGAAGCCACCCTGGACCTCCAACCCCGCTCGCTGGATGCGCCGTACGTCTTCGACCAGGTCCCGGTTCAGATTCTGATTCTTGCTGCACTCCGTCAGACTGGCTTCCTCCGGCGTCTCGATCCCAATGAAGACCGTGCCAAAGCCAGCCTCGACCATCATCCGCAGGAGCTGCTCATCATCGGCCAGGTTGATCGAGACCTCCGTGCTGAAGGACATCCCCACCTTGTCCTTCCTCCACTCGATCAAAGCAGGCAGCAGCTCCGTCTTGAGACGCCTCCGGTCGCCAATCAGGTTGTCATCCACGAAGAACACGCTGCCACGCCACCCCAGACCATAGAGAGCGTTCAGTTCGGCGACAACCTGCGGGGCGGTCTTCGTGCGTGGCCGATGCCCGAAGAGCGCCGTCACGTTGCAGAACTCGCAGCTGTACGGGCAACCCCGGGAGTATTGGACTTCCATCGTCGCGTAGCTGTCCAGGTCCGCCAATTCCCACGTGGGACGGGGCGTCTTCTCGATGTCGGCGAACTCGGACGTCGCATACGCTCGCTGTGGCTCGCCCTTCTCCAGATCCTCGAGAAAGGGCGGCAGAGTCAGCTCGGCTTCGTTGAGCACGAAGTGATCGACGGCGTCATACTGCTCATGTTCGGTCGTGAATAGAGGGCCTCCCGCGACGATCTTGATCCCCGCCTCTTTGCAGCGGTCAATGACCTGATGAGCCGAGGCCCTCTGCACTGTCATGCCGCTGACGAACGCGCAGTCGGCCCACGCGAGGTCCTCTCGTGTGAGCTTGGCCACGTTCATGTCCACCAGGCGCTTCCCCCAGTCCGGCGGCAACATCGAGGCAACGGTCAGCAGCCCCAGCGGTGGGGAAGAGGCCTTCTTGCGGATGAAGCGCAGCGCGTGCTTGAAACTCCAGAACGTGTCGGGGAACTCGGGGTATACGAGAAGAGCATTCATCGAGTATGTCTCCCTCTTGCCTGATTCTACTCTCGACAACGTCTCCCTGAGCTCGTCCGCTGGTGCAATGGGGATGCCGTCGCAATTGGGCCTGTGGTTTG
>JAPLGR010000391.1 GCA_026390045.1 Chloroflexota bacterium
ACTGCCCGGTTGACAAATCCTAACGTGATGGTGAGATCCGTCACCTTCCCATCCTGAACCTGGAGGTCAACCACACTCGGCTCGAGGAGATATGGGTGATAGGGACCGATGGTGATCGTCTTAGTCATATGGACTATCCAAGCATGTCGGCAGGTTGGCTCTGTCGCTTATCCCCAGAAACACTCGACAAATTCCCTCGTGGGCCCGGAACGGTCGTCGAGGCACAAGTCGGCCGGCCGCGCCCCAAGAGACAATGCCAACAGCTCCAGCACATGCACACAAGGATAGCTGTCGACATCAGCCCCCAGATCGCCAACCGCCCCCTGGCCCGTCTCAAACTGGTTCAAGCACGCAGGACAACAGAATGCGAGTGCCTCCGCGTTCGTCTTGCCCACGGCACGAAGCTTGGGCAGGAGTCTTTCCTCCAGCGCCACGCGCTTGTCAAATTGCGAGATGGGAAAGCCGCAGCACAGCTCTTCAAGACCGTAGTCGACACACCGTGCTCCCATGGCTTCCACCAGGTCCTTCATCATCCTCGGTTTCCGCCACGTGTCGACAGGTTGAGTCTCCCGGAAGAGATGGCACCCGTAGTGCAGCGCCACCGGGACTTCTACCGGCCTCGTGATCGCCTTCGCGATTCTCTCAACGCCCACGTCTTCATGCAGGAACTCGATGAAGTGCTTGATCTTTATCGTCCCGTCGTACCGCGTCCCAATACTCGCGAGTAACTGCCCGATCCTCGCCTTCATTGCCTCGTCATGTCGAAGGGCGTCATCCGCCTCGATCAGCGTTTCGTAGCATCCATTACACAGCACGATCAGATCCGCGCCCGCTTTCTCTGCGAGAGCGAGGTTTCGCGCGGATATGGCGAGCGCCATTTCCCTGTCGGTCAGACCCAACACCACCGGCTCAGGGCAGCAGGTGTAGCCCTCGAGATCCACACACTGGATCCCCAGTTGACTGAACACCCGCCGCGCCGCAACCTCGATACCCGGGAACCGGAGCGGTATCACACAACCGAGAAAGAATGCCTGTCTATTCATCACGTACCCAGGACTCCTACTTGTACCTCAGTTTGCCCTTCCCCCATTCAAAACCAGCCCTCTTATCAAACCCGGTCCGAACCACCAAGTCCTTGAACTCCTTCATGTGATCGTCGTTCGCGGAAGCCAGCGGAGGCATCTTCGGCAAACCCGCCTTTCCCCTCTTCATCGCAGAAGATGGAGCCACCCGGATGGAAGCGCCGCCGGACAACAGGTTCTCGACGCTCGCCCTCGCCTGAGGGAACACATCTCCCACCAGCGGCTTTCGCATGGGCCTCTTGCCGGTCGGCCAGTCATCCGGAAGAACCAGATTCGTTCGCCTCAAGTGTCCGACGAACTCGATACCAAACAACTCCGACACTTCCTTCTCAATGAACTCTGCTCCCGGCACCATTTGAGCAATCGTGTCGATCTTGCTCGCTTCCTTCCGAATGCTCGTCCGTATCGTAACCAGCACTCCATCGACCACAAAGGTGTACAGCAGCTCGATGTCCATAACTGTGTCCAGAGCCACAATCTTGACGAATCGCCGACCCTCGGCCTTAAGGAGGGCATGGACAGATTCCAGGATGTCTCCCGCATCTACTTCGATCGACACCC
>JAPLGR010000591.1 GCA_026390045.1 Chloroflexota bacterium
GCTGAAAAACGTCAGCCGGATTGAGGCACTGTTGTTTCTGTACTTCATCGCACTGCTGGTTCACGCTCTCCTGGAGCGTGAGGTTCGGCAAGGGAACCTGCGGGAGGGGCTGGATTGTCTGCCGCTCTATCCCGAGGAGCGCGAGTGCAAAGCGCCCAGCACGGAGCGGGTACTCGATGTCTTTGCCCCTCTTCAGAGGCACCGGCTATTCAAGGCCGGCCGTCTGGTCCAGCTCTTCGAGCCTGAGCTCGGTGACCTCCACAGGCAGATTCTCGACCTCATGCTGCTGCCACACACCGTGTTTCGAGGCGTCCCTTGATTGTGTGGCGCGATATCGTGTTTGTGAAGTGCGGAAGGTAGGTTAAGTGGCACAGTGATGGCTCAACCTCGCGCCTAGGCTCATAACTCCGGAGCCACGCCATGAGGGATCATTCTACCGACACCTGTGAGCGGTGAGGCCAAATCCCACTGGTGGGGATCTGCCCACGGCACGCAAGGGGTGAACTTCAACCGTAGGGGCGCCAGACAGACCGTCTTTGCCGACAAGTGCCGGGCGGTGTCCTTCAGCGGCGCGTTGCGCTCCTGTATGAACCCCCCTGGTTCGCGTCCTCATTTTGAGCGCATGTGGGCTACTTGACAGCGGATCGTTACTATGTTAGCATATTAGCAATCTAGCAATGGCGGTGTGACATGACCGAGGAAGTGACGCTAACCAAGGTTACCCGCAACGGACAAATCACGCTGCCCGCTGCAGTTCGCCGGGCGGCGGGAATCGAGGAGGGGGATCTCGTCGCCGTGACGATCGAGGGTGAGACGATCACCCTGGTGCCGAAGAAACTTGTCGACAAGAGCCAGGCCTATTTCTGGAGCGGAGCCTGGCAGCAGGCGGAGCGGGAGGCAAGTGAGGATATCGCCCAGGGCCGTGTTCGCTCTTTCAATAACGCCGAGGCTCTCATTGCTGCGCTTGAGGCCGGCGAGGCCTGATGCAGCTCCTCCTGACCGCTCGGTTCCAGCGAGCCTACGCTGCTCTCGCGCCTGATGAGCAGAAGCAGATTCAGAAAGCACTGCGCAAGATGGGTGAGGACCTGCGGTACCCCGGTCTCGGCGTAAAGCGTATCCGTGGTACCAAGGGCATCTGGGAGGCTCGAGCCAGCCGAGCGCTGCGGATCACCTTCGAGACTCAGGGGGACTCCATCATCCTCCGCAACGTGGGCCGCCACGACGAAACGCTGGCGAGTCCGTGAGGGGATGAATACAGCGGACAAGCAGCCTTCTCCAAACCGCGGCTACCCAGGCTCGGCGACTCTCGGGACGCAACCATGAAGAGAACAAACGCCAACCCCGCGTTGCATGGGGCCATCGTGAAACGGGCGAAGGTCATGGCCGCGGATGGCGCAGCCTCTATCTTCGCCATGCTGAAGCACAGCCTTGATAAGTACCTTGGGGACCGCCGAGGTCACAATACTACCTATCAGCGCCAATCTGCCGGCCTGAGCAGAGGTCTTGATCTTGGCACGAAGGGCAAGGGCCGTTGGAGTCGAGAACAACTCCACGACCGGGGCGGGAAACCCGAGGAACCCGACGTCGTCGACCGCTATGACCGCTTGGTGGAGCGCATGGCGGCCAACAACGAATCGTATTCTGAGCAGGAAGTTGCGGCAGACGTTTCGAAGGCTAGGCAAGGGCCGCGATCGCGTTGACCTGCAAACCGACGGCGAGTTCCATCCCGCCTTCGACAATGGCTTCCTCGAGTGTGCAATCGCGGGGAAGGTGGATGCCATTGCCAGCGACGGACATGATCTGCTGACACTGTTCCCGGTCGGAGGGATCCCCTCATTCCCTCGTCGGCAACCTCCATACGAAGGCCACAGGACTCCCAGAGCCATATGTTGCTTAACCCATAATCTGACCGGGGTTGGAACCATATCTTGGCCGGGAGATCACGATCCCCCGCAAGGAACCAGTGCCCCAGGACCTCGCCCGACCACCCATTGGAACCATAATATGGCCGAAAGTGCAGAATCGGAAGCATATCGTGGCCGAGAGCGCGGCGTTGGCGCCCGACATCTCCTTCCGGGGCAGAGGTTACGTCCAAGAGAAGGCATGGGGC
>JAPLGR010000418.1 GCA_026390045.1 Chloroflexota bacterium
CAACAATGCCGTCAATCCCTTGCGAGGGTCTGACGGCATTGGATGCCCGAAAAACCGGCAATACGATTATGCAAATGATACCACCGATTCGTCTCGGGGTGTGACGAAGGGAGACACTGTCCGCCGGGCCCCATCAGGCGCCCGGTCAGTACCTCCAACGGGCGTAGAATGACTTCGCAAGAGGCCACCCGCCATCCTCCCTGGTTGAAGGACAAGCGGCATGAAGCACGCGGCTGCTCTGCATCTGATCGTCTCGCTGCTTCTCCTGACTGCCTGTGGACCGGGGTCCCGCATGTCCGCACCATCCACTGAAGTCACCCCAGCGCTGGCCGCCGCTGCAACATCAATACCTCCCACGGCGATACCACTTCCTCCCGCGACGCTCATCCCTGCGACACAAGCGCCTGAACCCCCGACATCGACCCCACTGGTTGAACCAACTCCTGCAGATCTGGGAGACGTTTGGACTCGCCCCATCGACGAAATGGTCATGGTCTACGTGCCAAGTGGCGAGTTCCAGATGGGCACGGACGACGATCAGATGAAGTACAGCCTGCAGTTGTGTGGTGAGACCGCGTCCCGAATGTTCGGGCCGGGAACCAGGTGCTTCGCGTCAGAGTTCGCCGACGAAAAGCCGGCGCATATGGTCACCCTGGACGGTTTCTGGATCGACCGTTTCGAAGTGACCAACGCGCAGTACCAGTGCTGCATGGAGGCCGGAGCCTGCACGCCACCGGTGGAGAGCGGTTCCTATACGCGGGACGCGTACTACGGTGAAAGCGCATACGACAACTATCCGGTTGTCTGGGTCGGGTGGGAACAAGCGACGGACTACTGCGCCTGGGCCGGCGCGCGCTTGCCCACGGAGGCCGAGTGGGAGTACGCAGCACGAGGGCCGGAGAGCCGCATCTTCCCTTGGGGGGACATCTTTGAAGGAACGTCCTTGAACTACTGCGACGTCAACTGCGAGCTTGGGCCGAACGACGAGACGGTCGATGACGGCTACGCCGATACCGCTCCGGTGGGAAGCTACCCATCCGGCGCGAGTTGGTGCGGAGCGCTCGACATGGCGGGCAATGTGCGGGAATGGGCAGCGGACTGGTTTGGCCCCTACTACGGACGGCAGGTCAATCCAAGCGGGCCCTACACCGGCGAGATGATCGTCTCGCGCGGCGGCTCGTGGCTGGATCCGCCCGAAAACGTGCGCAGCACCAAGCGTGGCCGGAACACGACCGATTTCACGATCTACAAGCTTGGTATCCGGTGCGTCAGGTAGTGAGGACTCCTCTCTCTCATGTTGACTGCCCCATGGGTAGCGGGCGATGACATGTCCGGGATTCTCCTCGCCGGGCAGCGCGGCCCGAGGCCATTGGGCAGCCTCTCAGTCTCCCGACTTGCCCGTGTCTGATACAATGGCCGAACCTGCGCATCTATCGTTGTGCGCCTCACCAGCCCCGCCAGCGGCGGGGCTCTCTGTAACCCTCGGCTGCCGCTGACATTCACCGGCCGACGACATCGCCTCCATGCAACCATCTCTCCTCGGTGAACTCGCCTCCCTTGCCACCGCCATCCTGTGGACCGGCTCGGCAACCTTCTTCACCGTCGCCAGCCGCCGTCTCGGATCGGTCGTCCTCAACCGCACGCGCCTCTTGCTGGCCGTGATCTTCCTTCTGATCACACACACCCTCCTGCTGGGCTCGCCCCTCCCGCTCGACGCGTCCCCCGATCGCTGGCTGTGGCTCGGGCTGTCGGGAGTCATCGGCCTGGCCATCGGCGACGCCATGCTCTTCCAGGCTTACGTGCTGATCGGCGCGCGCATGGGCCTGCTCATGCTGAGCACCGCACCGCTGATCAGCACCCTGCTGGCCTGGGCACTGCTCGGCGAACAACTCCTGCCCATCGAGTGGCTCGGTGTCCTGCTCACGATTGCCGGCATCGCGTGGGTGGTCACGCGCGGCAGCGGCCCGCTGCTCGACCGTCATCAGCCGCACTACGTCCAGGGCATCGTGCTCGGCCTCGGTGCAGCCGTATGCCAGGCGGCAGGATACACTCTCTCCAAGCTCGGTCTCGGCGGCGACTTCCCCGCCCTGTCCGGCGTCGTCATCCGCATGCTGGCCGGTTTCGTTGCGCTGTGGGGGTGGACGCTCGTGCGCGGCGAAGTCGGGGAGACATTCGCGCGTTTGTCTCAGGATCGGGGCGCGCTGCGCCCGGCCGTCGCCGGCGCGATCGTCGGCCCGTTCCTCGGCGTGTGGATGTCGCTGATCGGCGTGCAGCTTGCGCGCGTCGGCGTCGCCAGCACGATCATGGCCCTCCCGCCGGTCTTCTCACTGCCCGTGTCGCGCTTCATCCTCAAGGAA
>JAPLGR010000378.1 GCA_026390045.1 Chloroflexota bacterium
TGTACCTGGAGCGCGTGGATCTGCGTGACCTCACGTCCATCGGGGCCTGCCGCGAGCGGGTGAAGGCGGCGGTGGGCAAGACGAAGCCGGGAGCGTGGATCATCGGCCGCGGCTGGAACGAGCACATCTGGACGGATCGGCGCGAACCCTGCGCCAAGGACCTCGACGACATCGCGCCGGATCATCCCGTCATGCTGGTCCGCTGCTGCGGACACTCGGTCTGGCTCAACTCGTTGGCGATGAAGACGGCCGGCATCACGAAGGAGGCCGTGGATGCGCCCGGCGCGCGCATAGAACGGGATGCCAACGGCAGCCCCGTCGGCCTCTGCCGGGAGTACCGGAAGATCATCGAGAAGATCATTCCGCCGCCGACGCTCGAGCAGCGAAAGACCGCGGCACTCCGCGCCCAGGCCGAGGCCCTGCGGCACGGCGTCACGGGGGTGCACTCCTGCGAGACGCTCCTGGAGTGGGACGCGTTGTCCGCCTTGGAGGCGGAGGGGAAGCTCAGGGTTCGCGTCCACCACACGCTCCCGGCCGATCTGGTCGAGACGGCCAAAGGGCGGGGCATCGAGCTGACGAAGGGGAGCGACCGACTGTGGTTCGGCCAGGTGAAACTCTATGCCGACGGGTCGCTCGGATCGGGCACGGCGCTCCTGCACGCGCCCTACTCGGACAATCCGAACACGACGGGCCTGGTGGTCCTCACGGTTGCCCAACTGCAGGAGCGGATCGAGCTGGCCTATCGGCACGGCGGCGACGTGGCCGTGCACGCCATCGGCGACCTGGCGACGACCAACGTCCTGTGGGCCATCCGCGCCGCCCGCAAGGCCGTCCCGGGGAAGCGGCGTGACCGCATCGAGCACGTCCAGCTGATCCAGCCCGACGACATCGGGGTGTTCAAGGCGCTTGGCGTGGTCGCCTCGGTTCAGCCGGTTCACCTGCTGACGGACATGTCGGTGGCGGAAAAGAAGTGGGGGATGGACCGCTGCCGGTTCGGCTATGCGTGGAAGTCGATGCTCAGGGAGGGGATCCGGCTCCAGTTCGGCTCCGACGCTCCGGTCGAGCACATCAATCCCCTGCTGAGCTTCCACGCCGCGATCGCCCGCCAGAGCCTCGCGGGCGCGCCGAAGGACGGCTGGTTCCCGGCCGAGCGGCTGACGCTCCCGGAGACCATCCGCGCCTTCACCGCCGTCCCCGCGTGGGTTTCGCGAAAGGAAACGCGGCTCGGAAGCCTCACACCGGGGAAGACCGCCGACCTCACGGTCTTTGCCGAGGATCTGTCCAGGCTCGCACCCGAGAAGCTGGCCTCCGCCCAGGTGGAGATGACCATGATTGGCGGGGATGTTGCGTACCGGAGGCCATAGGATGGACAGCCGCGAGCGGGTATTTCGGGCGCTGGAGCGGACGGGGCCGGATCGGCTGCCGATCTTCCAGCAGTTGCTGCCGGGGGCGCACCTCACGTACGGGGAAAAGCTGAAGGATCTGCTCGCGCGCTATCCCAGCGACTTCAGCGACGCGGGCTACTACGGGGACTCCGAGTACGGACCCGCCGTCGGGATGGGGCATGCGGACGCATGGGGAGCCGTCTGGACGCGGGTGAGCGACGACTACAAGGGGCTGGTGACGGTCCATCCCCTGGCAGACTGGTCGGCGCTGGAGACGTACCGGTTCCCGGATGCGACGCGGGTGGGGGATTTCAGCCGGGTCATCGAGACGGTCAGGGCCAACCCCGGCCGGAAGTACCTGCTGGTGGACGGGGACACACTCTTCCAGCGCATGTTTTACCTGCGGGGGTTCGAGAACCTCCTGGTCGATCTGAGCGAGCGGGGCACCGAGGTGTTCTTCCTGCGCGACCGGATCGTGGAGTTTCTGCTCAAGCGGATCGAGATCTGGCTAGGGTATGGCGTGGACGGCCTGTTCTTTCGCGACGACTGGGGAACGCAGGAGGGGTTGATGATCCACCCGAGCCTCTGGCGGGAGATCTTCAAACCATCCTACAAGCGGCTCTTCGACGCGGTCCACGCCGGCGGGAAGCACGTCTTCTTCCACAGCGACGGCGTGATCCGCGACATCATCCCCG
>JAPLGR010000623.1 GCA_026390045.1 Chloroflexota bacterium
AGAGGGAGCGGAATGTCAGGAAAGCTGGTTCAGGCACTGGGGAGACCCCACCCGGTCTTTGGCTGGAAACGGAAGTAACCGTTGCTATAAACAGAACATCTGCGAAATGCAACGGGAAGCCGGGAAGGGGAGTCGGAGGGGCCCATAGTACTGAGGATGACAAGGACAGCATAACCTTGCCGGAGGGAAGGGGCCCTACTTTGCTCATGCGGCCAAAGAAGGTAAGAGCGAGGGAATGCCGAAAGGCTAACGACCCGATGGACAAAGCTCGAGAACTTCAGCGGACGCTATACCGGGCGGCCAAACGGAGCGCTACCCGGCGGTTCCATGCGCTCTACGACAAGATGAGCCGAAGAGACATCTTGTGGCGAGCTGAGTGGAACCGTCCGACGGCATGCGCAGCCCGTGCATGCCCCCGGATGAAGAGCATCGGAGAGCCGTATGAGGGAGAACCTCATGTACGGTTCGATGAGGGGGAGCACGGGAGGCCCTCTGGGTGTCTAGGGTATGGCCGCTTGAGGCACTCGCCCGGAAAGGGGGAGCAAACGAGCTGGCCGCTTACCTACGGATGCTGGGAGATCGCCGAACCTGTTCCCTACTCTACCGGTTGTCAAGAAGCAGGTAGGTGGTGAGGGACGAGCCACCAGGTCGCCTGCCACAATCGAGCCGGTCCTACCCCGCAACGAACGCGGGTCCTGCGGCCGGAAACATCTATCCCGCCCACTACGCGGGACCCTGTCCCGCCGTCAAGCGGCATGATCACCTTGAGCAGGGGTGTCACAATCAACTCGCGTGCCTGAGTTGGCACATGTTGGGCTCGTGCCCACCCCTGTCTGGGTGGGACGGTTTCCGGGTCCCGGCAGGGCTCGTTCCTGGTGAGGACCCAGAAAGCGGACTCCGCGAGATGGCGGGCGACAGCACCCACGGCGATGGAGTGCCCCTTTCTGTCGCGCTGTTGCGCAGCTTTCTACGGAACGTTCCGACGAGACCCTTGATTTGTTTCTCGTCCGCTTGCGTTGTTACGTGTGAGGAATGACCTGGGAAACCAACTAGCCATGAGAGCGTATCTCCATGTCTAGCTGATCACTTCCCATCCATTGGCTTGGGCGAGGGCAGCGAGCTCGCGATCCGGGTAGACCGCAACGGGATGCCCAACGCGCTCTAGTAATGGCAAGTCAGTCAGGCTGTCAGCGTAGGCGTAGCTCTCGGACCATTGGATTCTTCCGTCGCTTCCCAGATACCGTTCAAGCCGACTCACTTTGCCCTGTCCCTGGCATACAGGGAGTTGGCAAGCTCCCGTCAAGCGCCCTTCTCGCACCACTAGCGGAGTGCCCACTGTGTCAGCTACCCCCAAATGACGTCCTATCTCGTCCAGTAGTGGCGAAAACGTGCCCGACACAATGAACACGCGGTGTCCGGCTGACCGGTGCTCTCTCATCCGAGTCGTCATGCTCGGACGGAGTCGAGGGATCACGTAGTGCTCACACATCCATGCAAAAGCTACCTGCGCCTCTTCCGTTGTCCACCCTCCCACTGTCCAAGCAAGGTTGCGAGCCCACAGTTCCCGCGAGGCTGTCGGCGAGACCAGCCCAACACTTGACATGAACCACAGGGGTAGGTGCACGGCCATATATGCACAAAAGCGCAGCCGCTTCACTCGATGCCGTCGGTGATGCTCGGCAATACCCAGCGTTATGTGACCCGTGTATAGGGTGCCATCGAGATCGAAGATTGCACCGATCATCGCAATGTATGTACCTCAGGGCAGCCGATTCCTTGGAGTCCGCCTCTCTCTTGCATCCTCAAGATGGCGGCCCAATGCGTTCCACTTCGAGAATCTACCATGAGGCTAGTCTCCAGTGGTGGAACTGGAAGACATAAGGAGCTAGGTGTCTAGGTTCCCGACGAGCTCCCTGCAGCCATAAGCGGACAAACTGCCACGCCCACTGTACCGGGACCTGTATGGACAGAGAGTGCAGGACTCAGTTCGGTAACATGCAATTCCTCGCACTTGATCAGTCTGGCCACTTGGGCCTCAAGTGCTTTCGCCTCTTCTGGCGAGCCAGCATGCATCACTGCAACCCGTGCCGCCTGACCGTCAGCATACTGAGTGGCTAATGTGAGCATTCGATTGATCGCCTTGGCTTTGGTTCTTACGCGCTCCAATGCATCTACGCGACCTTCGTGCAGGTGTAGAAGCGGCTTGATGCTGAATGCTGTACCAAGAAGCCTCGAGGCGCCACCTATCCGACCCCCACGATGCAGGTACTCCAGCGTATCGACAACAAACAGCACTCTAACGCTGGCTGCAGCACCCCGGGCTGCCGCTTCGATATCCTCCAACGACATCCCTTGTGCAGCCGCGCGCGCGGCGGCGAGAACTGCGAAACCCAATCCCATTGACGTTGACTGAGTGTCAATCACGCGAACAGGAACGCGGGAAAAGGAGGCCTTCGCCGACTGTGCTGAGTCAACCGTCCCACTCAACCTGGAGGAGATCAGTGGAGCAACGATGGCATCGTAATCCAAACCGAGTCGCTCGAAGATCAGCAGGAAGTCTTCAGGGTTGGGTTGGGTTGTCGTGGGATGGACTGGATCTTCCACCAGCCTCTTGAGGAACTCGGCAGGTGTGATGTCCACACCGTCGCGAAGCGCTTCCGTGCCCCAGAGTACCATAAGTGGGATCACATGGATGCCGAATTGGTTGATCACGCTGGTGGGCAGATGGGCCGAGCTATCAGTGAGTACCGCGACTCTGGTCATTTGATCCGCCTCCGAATAAGACGAAACAATTATCCAAATAGGGATTTCATATTCCCACAACGTCCAGGATTTCCCGGGTGAACTCTGCCAAGCGGCCACGGTTCTCAAGGGTCAATCCTGCCAATACTGCCTGGTACTTCTTGGCATGAGCAGCGAGTGCACTGCCGTAGCGTCGATTGAGGTGCTCTACCAAGGAGAAACCTACAGTAAGGCCTGCGAGTGCGCTCAGATCCAACTCGCCAGGGAGGCCGACCTTGCGTAGGGCATTTCGGATACCTTTCAGATCGGCGACGCCCTTCACAGAGTGTAGGCCGAGCGCAATAGCTGTAAGCATCTGTGTGAGGAATACCGTCGGCGAATGTTCGTCGGGAAGTCGTTCGAGCAACTCATCGAGAAGTGCCTCATAATCTGCTGCCTTGCCGGAGCGCAGCTGATCAAGAATCCGAGTTCTTGCCTGCTCCCATTCACGCTCGCTCCATCTACCATTCGCCAACCCGAGAATCACCTTCATCGCAAGGGGTGTGGGCCGAAAGACAACTGACGATCGACCTGGTCCGCGCATATCCTCGGGACGTTGGTACTCTGATTGAACCAGGCCGCGTTCTTCCAGTAGGCGCATCATCTCGTATGCGGCCACGTTCCCAACACCCAAGCGGTCGGCAATTATGGAATAGTGAACCGGCGCGGCCTCCTGCTGATACAGGTCCAGGAGTCTCCCCAAGAACTCACGCTGACGACCGGTCAATGCTTTCATCAAGAACGCGCGTCTCCGAAAAAGCCTAAACAATTATACCACCATGATTGGTGGCTGCCACTGATCAGAATCAGAGGAAACGATGAACAACTCGCGTGGCCGTGTGAAAAGTCGGGGCGGTGGGGACTCATTGCCGCTACGCTTGCGCGGTTCCTCGGTGAAGTGGGTCTAGTTCATCTTGTGGACGCGCGCGGACGTCCGTGAGTGGGAACGTTACTAGCGATTCTGGACTTTTCACACGGGCTCTCGCTGAAGCCCTGGAAAGTCGCCAGGATCTTCGACTGACCAGGCGGGCTGGGCCATAGGGTGGGGCGCCTGGCCCGCTGGCATGCGCGAGAATAGGTGGCGAGTAGCCCGCGTCCGCCGGGCAGCATAGCTCGCGGCCGTTGGGCGCATCGGGATGCCTGCGGTTGACACCCCCTTGATTGTGGCTATAATATAGCCAGAATGCGCTACGAGATCTACCTCGCCCCCGAGGCCGTGGAAGATCTGAGCCGGCTTCCGCCTCATGTCCGGGCCACTGTCAAGTCGGCGATCGAGAGGCACCTGCGCCACACACCGACGGCGACATCGAAGAGCAGGATCAAGAGGTTGAGGCGCGAAACCCGCCCCCAATACCGCCTGAGAGTGGGCGACGTGCGCGTATTCTACGACGTGACTGACGACAGTGTCGAGGTTGTTGCCATCGTTCCGAAGTCCGGGGCAGCCGAATGGCTGGAAAGGGCAGGTGAGTGAGATGAAGAGGGTGCCGTTGCACGAGGTCAAGAACGATCTGTCGCGGCTGCTCCGTCGAGCAGAGAATGAGGACATCGTCATCACCCGGCACGGGAAGCCAGCAGGGCTCCTGGTGGGGTTCAAGTCGGAGGACGACTGGTTCGACTACCGGTTGGAGAACGATCCGCGGTTCCTTGAGCGAGTGGCAACCGCGAGGCGGAGCCTTCGCGCTGGCAAGGGCGTCAAGCTTGAGGACGTGAAGTAGCCAGAGAGTCGGCGCGTCCGATGCGCCCAACATCTATGAAAGCGCTGGTGTGCCCAGCAAAGCTTGGACCAGCTAACCGGTGGGAGTCCGGTCAAGGAAAGGGCCAGACCGCCTTGTAGCGACCACCCGGCGTCAGGAGCAATCCGAACGTCGAAGCGGTGTCATCGCGACCTGGCAGTCCGCAACATCAAGTGAATCCTGCTGCGTCGT
>JAPLGR010000277.1 GCA_026390045.1 Chloroflexota bacterium
CGGCGCCGTCGCCTACCTTGTCCTTCGCAACAACCCGACCGACGCCACCAGTCCCGCCGCCATCTCGGCCAGCACTGTGTTGCCGGCCGCACTTCCCCCAGCCGGGACCACGGGTACAGCACAGGCAGAACCATCCGGGGACAGCGTGGCGCGGGCCGCGGCCTCACTCGCCCCATCCGTGGTGACGGTCGTCAACTACCTTCAGTCAGGTTCGGGACCGTTCGGACAGACCGACCAGGGTAGCCAAGCGTCAGGCTCAGGTGTCGTGATTTCAGATCAGGGCCACATCGTCACCAACGCCCACGTGGTCGACGGCGCTGAGAAGCTGGAGGTGATCCTGTCCGATGGCACAACCCTGCCCGCGACGCTGGTCGGGAGCGACGCGTATTCTGACCTGGCGGTGATCAAGATCGATGCCGGCGTGGTCCCCGCGGCCGTACTTGGCGATTCGGACGCATTGCTTCCCGGGAATACCGTCATCGCCATCGGTTCCCCGCTCGGCGACCTGACCAACACCGTCACCGTCGGCGTGGTGAGCGCCAAGGATCGCAGTCTCGAGACAAGCTCCGGGTTCCAGATGGAGGGCATGCTTCAAACCGACGCCGCCATCAACAGCGGGAACTCCGGAGGGCCGCTGGCCAGCGTGCAAGGCGAGGTGGTCGGCATCAACACACTGGTTGTGCGCGGCAGCGGGCTGTCCGGCACGACCACCGAAGGACTGGGCTTCGCCATCCCGAGCAACACCGTCAGAACGATTGCCGGGCAACTGATCGCCAACGGGCAGGTTGCCCGGCCGTACTTGGGAATCCGCTGGGAGTGGATCACCCCCGAAGCGGCGGCCGCGAATCGGCTTGGGTTCTCCTATGGAGCCTATGTGACCGCCGTCAGCGGCAACAGCCCGGCGGACGAAGCAGGCCTCCAGCAGGGGGATGTCATCCTCGGAATGGGCGGCACGCGCTTTGGTGAGGACAACCCATTCCTGAATGAACTGCTCGCCCACGCCCCCGGCGACACGATCGTGTTGGACGTGATGCGTGGGAACTCCGAGATCCAGGTGCAGGCAACCCTCAGCGAGCGGGCGACGACGTAGTCGCATCCTGTGAGCCCCGCACCTCAGCCCCGCGGCTTCCTATCCAGGCTTCACGATCCAGACGGGGCTGACCGACACGACCTGACAGGTGGGCGGAGACCATCTGCCAGGTCGTGCCGTTAGCCGAACACTGTGCCTGGCCCTCGCACCGCGGCCGTTCTTTGACGCTCCCTCCGGCCGATGCTAGAATCCATCGCCGGTCGAAGGGAAGACCCCATTGGTGCCGAAGCCGCCCGCTCAGGATGAGCCGCAGGTCTCGCGAGTACTCCATCTGATCTACCCCGCCTCCCTGGTGGGCGAGCCCATCCTCTACAGGCTGATCCGCCAGTTTGACCTGACATTCAATCTTCGCAGCGCGCAGCTGGGGATCGACGAAGGCTGGATCGAGATCCAGGCGACGGGGTCATCTGAGGAGCTTGAGCGCGCCGTCCGCTGGCTGACGTCCGAAGGGCTGCAGGTGACATTCCCCGGCTGAACGCCCACAAACGACCGGAGCCCCAACCAGGAGATTCATGTGACCGCCAAAGTCATACTTAACCCCTACTCCGGCCGTTGGCTGGCCCAGAGGCGCCGCCCTGAGATGGAGTCCGCCCTGAGGGCCGCCGGCCTGGAGTATGAGATCGCGGAGACGGGCGGCCCCGGCGAGGGTGTGACGCTGGCCGAGGCGGCTGCGCGCCAGGGGTTCTCACCGATCATCGCCGCGGGCGGCGACGGCGCGATCGGTGAGGTGATCAATGGCCTTCACCGAGCGTCCCCCCATGGTGTGCTCGGCCCTCTCGGACTGATGCCTCTGGGAACCGCCAACGACCTTGTCCACAACCTGGGCCTGCCGCTGGACCTGGGCGACATGGCGCGTGCGATTGCCTCGGGCAAGACGCGCCGCATCGATCTGGGCACCGCGAACGAGTGGGTGTTCGACAACAACTCCGCCATCGGGCTGGAGCCAATGGTCACGCTGTACAACATCCGCATGGTCCGCCTGCGAGGCGTGGTGCGGTATCTGGTGGCCGCACTGCGCGCCATCAACCAGAAGCCGACCTGGGCGATGCACCTCGAGTGGGACGACGGCGGGTACGATGGACCGGTGAGTCTGGTATCGGTTGGCAACTGCGCGGTGACTGGAGGTCTATTCCGCATGGCGCCGGCAGCGGACCCGACGGACGGCAAGATCACGTTTGTCTATGCCTATGCGCCGACGCGGTTGAAGATGCTCTCGCTGCTGCCGCGCGCCATTTCCGGAGACTACGTCAAGGATCCGGCCGTCCATCAGCACCACACCACGTGCCTTCGCATCAGCATGTCACCGGACTCGCCAATCCAGGTGGACGGCGAGATCCGCTCCCATGGTTTGGGCTCCGTGGACTACGGGGTGCTCCCGGCCAGGCTCGACGTCCTCGTTCCATGACCCGGACGCTGATTGTCAACGCCGATGACTTCGGCCGGACGCGCGGCGTCTCGGCCGGAATCGTCCACGCGCACCTGCACGGCCTGGTTACTACTACCACCGCGATGGTCAATCTCCCCGGCGCATTGCAGGATGTTGCGCAGGCATCCCAACAGGCGCCGACGCTCGGCCTCGGTGTGCATCTCAACCTGACACACGGCCGGCCGGTCCTTGATTCGACAGAGGTCCCGTCCCTCGTCTCGTCCGAAGGATCCTTCTATTCTCCCGACGCGCTGATCGCGTCCGGACGCCTGCCAGATCCAGCGCATGTCGAACGCGAGTGGCGCGCGCAAGTCGAGGTCTTCCTCAAGACCGGCGCCCTCCTCGACCATCTCGACAGCCACCATCACGCCGCACTGCTCTCTCCTGAGATGTGGCAGATCAGCCTCAACCTCGCGGCCGAGTTCGGCTGCGGTGTCCGCCCTCCTGCCCCGCGTGAGACCCGCGACGACGTGCTGTTCTCGCGATTCCCGCCCGAATCGCGGCGCTTCGCCACGGGTGATGCCTGGCGCGTGCTCGCGAGCCGCGGCATCCCCTCGCCGGAACGGCTGGTCACACGGTTCTTTGCCCGACGGGCGAGGCTCGCTACCCTGCTCTCGATCCTCGAGACCGTCCCACACGGCACAACGGAACTGATGTGCCATCCGGGCTGGCTGGACGCGGTCCTCGTGCGCAACAGCGGCTACGCGCGGGAACGGGAGGCCGAACTCGAGGCACTCACCTCTCCTCGAGCGGCCCAAATGGCCACGCGGCGCGGGATTGTCCGGTCGACCTATCGGCAGGCATTCGGACGATGAAGGTCAACCTGTGGACGCGGCTCCTGTGGGGAGCGAGCCAGCTCCTGTACTCGCACCTCGCATGGAGCTATGACCTGGCCGCCTGGCTTGTCTCGAACGGACAGTGGCGCGTCTGGCAGCGGGTCGGACTGGCCGATGTCCCCGCGGGCCGTGTGCTGGAGATGGCCTTCGGACCCGGACATCTGTTGAAGGAGCGCGCCGCGACCGGGTTCCCGATGATTGGGATCGACCGGTCGCCGCAGATGGTTCGCAAGGCATCGCGCCGCCTGAGGAAGGCCGGTTACCCGCTTCGGCTGACGCGGGGTGATGTCCGCCGGATGCCCTTCGCCCCAGGGCAGTTCGAGGCCATCCTCTCGACCTTCCCGGCCGAGTTCATCGCTGATCCGGCCGTGCATGCAGAGGCCAGACGCGTCCTGCGCGACGGCGCACCCTGGATCATCATCCTCTCCGCCCGCATCACGGGCCGCCAGGGGCTGGACCGTATCCTTGCCGGGCTTGACCGGCAGATCTCACTGCAGGACGATCCGCTCCCCGGCTTCAGTGCGCGGCTGAGGCAGGCCGGATTCCAGGTTGAGGGCGGATGGGTTACACTGCCCCGCAGCGATGTGATGCGCATCGTTGCACGCCGCGCGCCGACCGCGCGCC
>JAPLGR010000720.1 GCA_026390045.1 Chloroflexota bacterium
CCGTCTCCTGCTCGGAACAGCCTCGCCGCTCCATCCGACTGGTCCCAGGTGATCGTCCCGTCAGCTCCAACCACCGTCAGATGATGGGAGGCCGGCCGCTGAACGTAGTTCAGGTGGACCCCGCCCAACGCGCCGCCCGCGAAATGCAGCGCAGCCTGCGCGCTATCCTCTACGTCCATGTCCATCCCCGCCTCGGCCGTGGTCATGCCGGCAACTTGTGTCACATTGCCCATCAGCCAGAGCATGTAGTCGAGCGGATGGCACAGCGTCAGCACCACGCCGCCGCCCAGGTCCGCCCGAGCGCTGTAGGACTGCCGATAGTCCTCCCAGGGGTGCCACGCCGGAAGGTAATCGCCATAATGGGCGTGCGCCCCAAGCGGGCGGCCAATGGCGCCCTCCTACAACCAGCGCCGGACGGCCTGCAATCCCGGGTGATGGCGATACTGGAAGGCGACCATCACCTTCCCTCCGCCCTCGCGCACGGCCTCCTGCAATTCCGCCACCCCCTCCATCGAGTGAGAGACCGGCTTCTCAAGAAGCAGGTGGCAGCCGGCGCGGGCCAGCGGGATGGCGGTTCGCAGGTGAAGAGCGGTTGGCGTTGCGATGACGGCTGCCTCAGGCTTGCCCTGCAGTGCAGCGTCGATGCTCGTGACGGCCTGGAAACCCTTGAGCTCGTCGTCCGGCAGTGTGCTCTTGCCGCTCCGAAGAAGCAGGAGATCCGTTTGCCCAAGAGCCACGAGGTTGCGCAGGTGGCGCCGTCCGACCGATCCGAGGCCGACGATCAGGATCTTCATCCGGCACCCTCCAGGAGGTGCAACAAGTACTCTCCCGTCCGCCGTCCGGCGCTGGCATCGGTATACGTGATCTCGCGCTCGAGGAAGGTGCGCCGCGCGGGGCCGTCGGCCTCGGGGTCCGCCAGGTAATCGTCGATTGCCTGGCGCAGCTCGCGTTCGTTGAGCGCCACACGGCCCGCGCCGGAGCGGCGGAAGCGATCGTGCGTCGGCCAGTCGCCGATCCGAGAGAGAGGTAGCGAGTACTTGCGCCGGCGATTCCAGCCGCGAGGCGCATCGATGCACGCGCTGACAATCGGGCGATCGTGCACGGCCGCCTCGACCACCATGGTCGAGTACACGGTAAGGAAGACGTCCGAGTGGGCCAGCATCGACGCCTTCTCGGGCATATCCTCCCCCGAGTAGTAGCCGAGCTCGCCGCCCAGCGGAACCGGTTCGACGACGTGCACGTGCGGCACCTCGCGCGCCAGCCGCCGGATGCGCTCGCGCTCCTCGACAAACAGATCCACGTCCCAGAAGTGATTCGGATGCAGCCTTACCCGGAGTTGGGAGGGATGCCGCAATGCGTCCGACGCCACCATCCGCGCCAGCGCCTCGATGTTCTGCAGGTTAGGCGAGAAGCTGACGAAGCTGCAGGCGTAGGACAGCAGCTTCCGATTCGGGTCCAGCCCGTGCAGGCGGAAGTACTCGTCGCGCGGCAGCAGCCACTGCTTGCGGAAGTACCCATCGTAGGACGGGATCCCTCCCACGTGAACCTGCTCCGGCCGCCAGTCGGATCCGAGGATCAGCTCCTCCTTCTGAATGTCCGACCAGCAGGTGACGTAATCGACGCGCGAGCCGGGGATGCTGTAGCTGCTGGGATTGTCCCAGCCGACGATCCCGGCCGCGGTTGGGATGCCGCGGGCGCGTGCCTCCCGAAGCAGGTAGCGATCCATCCGCCATCCCGGCGTGCTCGCCACGACCAGGTCGGGCGGCTTGGACTCAAACAGATCCGCGTACAGCCCGGGATTGAAGCGCTCCTGGAGGCGGACCAGTGCCTGGCGGGCGGCTCGCGAGCGCCGCAGTGTGGCGATGGTGAGCCAGGCCAGCGGCATCAGCGCCAGCCGGCGCGGAGGCTCCTCGTCGCCGCGGTGTTGATGCGCCGCGAGCCCCCGACGCGGCGCAGGAAGGCCAGCCACCACTGCGTGTCCCGACGATGCAGGGAATATTCGCGCGCCGCATCGAGCCGCAGCCCCTCCACCGAGATCCCCGGGCCACCGAAGCGCTCGAGCATTTGATCGCGCAGGCCGTCATCGGTCAGAACGACGACCTCAACCCCGTTGCGAACCAGCGTCGGGACGACATCGGACTGAAGGAAGTAGATGACCGCCAGGCCGTGATCGGCGGAGATGTAGACGCGCTTTGGCGTGGTCAATGACGGCCCTCTCATTCGGCAAAGTACCAGCGGAAGATTCGGTCGTACAGCCCCAGGAGGACTTTGCGCACCAGGGGCAGCTGCAGCACGCGCCGCGAGGAGCCACTCCTCAGGCTCATGTCCGACTTCACGCCGGGAGGCGGCACCGGCGTCAGGCTGTTGCTCATGTTCGTCGCCCGCGGTTCCGACGTCATCAGGCGCAGCAACCCGGCATCGTTGACGCGCTGGTCGAGCTGCCGCACCTGCCCCATCGGCCGATCCATCCGGAACGGCAGGAACCGGCGCAACACGGAAGTCCATCCCACAAACTGCCAGTGCGAGGCGCCGACCATCGCCGGGACGCCGCGATAGGTCAGGCGGATATCCTCCGTCGAGTCGTAGCGCCGACGGACCTGCTCCTCATCCTGGCCGAGACTCATATCGAACTCACGAAAGGCCTCCCAGGCGATGAAGGACCCGCGCTCGATCTTCACCTCTCGATCGGACTCTGCCCACGCCAGCGTGTGCGAATAGAACTCCGGAGGCGTGCGGAACGGTCGGCTGGTTACCATACCGACCTTTGGGTAGGTCTCGAGGATGCGAAGCGATTCAGACAGCCAATCCCCGGAGAACAGCGCATCGCTATCGGTGTAGGCCAGCACCTCACCGGGAGCTGCCTCGAAGATCACGTTCCACGCCCCGCCCTTCCCCAGGTTGCGATCCGACAGCACCAGGAACTGGATCTCGCCCCGCCGCTGGGATTCAAGCAGGACGTCCTGCACTTCCTCGCAGCTCCCGTTGTCGAAGACCATCAAGTCGAAAGGCAGGCCCTCCGATGCACGCAGGCTAGACAGACAGACCCGGAGGACCTGGAGGCCTTCAGAGTGGTAGCCGTGCAGCGACGGCACATAGCTGAGCACGGCCGCCGTAATCCGCTCCGGCCTGGCCACCTGCCCGACGAACTTGGCCGGGTTCTGCCCTTTGCGCATGTGCG
>JAPLGR010000552.1 GCA_026390045.1 Chloroflexota bacterium
ACTGATTCGGCCGTCAGGCCGTAGTCCCCGGTGATCATCACCATCCGGATGCCGCCCTCTCGGCAGCGCTCAATGGCCTTGGAGACCTCCGGGCGCGGCGGGTCCATCATGGCCACCAGACCGAGGAAGGTCAGGTCGCGCTCGACATCCTCGACAGTGTACGGCCCCGTCCTCGGCGGCAGCTGACGCCGCGCCAGGGCCAGGACGCGCAGTGCGTTGCGGGCGAACCCGTCATTCGCCTTCAGGACCTCTGCGACCACCTCTGGCTCGAGCGGCAGGTCGGCTCCCTCATGCTGATAGCGTGAGCACAGCTGCAGGACCTCGCGTGGCGCGCCCTTGACGAAGGCAATCTCCTCCCGCCCAATGCCGTGGACGGTCGTCATGCGCTTGCGCCGGGCATCGAAGGGGAGCTCATGCACGCGGGGCAGTGCTTCCGCCAGCCGTGCTTCGTCCATCCCGCCCTTACGCGCCAGGACGCGCATCGCCGCCTCGGTCTGGTCCCCCAGGCAGGTCCACGTGGGACGCTCGGGGCTCGGCGCATTGAGTCGGGAGTTGTTGCACAGGGAGGCCGCGGTCAGCAGCAGCTCCAGATCCTGGGCGAGCATACCATCTGGCCGCGGCACGATCTCGCCCTGCGGATCGTATCCAACGCCGGTGACGGTCAGCGTCTGGCCTGCCAGCCAGATCGAGCGGATGGTCATCTGGTTCTGGGTCAGCGTGCCGCTCTTGTCGGTGCATACCACCGACACCGCACCCAGCGTCTCCATCGTCGCCAGCTTGCGCACCAGCACACCGCGCTGCCCCAGGCGCTGGACGGCGATGGCCAGCGTCAGCGTCACCAGCGGCGTCAGCCCCTCCGGCACGACCGCCACGACCATCCCCACCGCCAGCAGGAATGCGTCCAGCCGCGGCAGGCCAACCTCCACCTCGCCGACAACGAAGACCACGATGCCGAGCAGCAAGGCGATGACGGAAACGGTGCGCGTCAGGCGGCGAAGCTCAAGCTGCAGGCTGCTGGGGGGCTCGTGCACCGACTGCGTCAGGTGGGCGATGCGGCCGAACTGGGTCAACATGCCGGTGGCGTAGACCACGGCCCGCGCGGTGCCCGAAACCACGGAGGTGCCGGCAAAGACCAGGTTCGGCCGCTCGATCTCCGTTCGCCCCGGCCGGAGCGACGGCTCGGCCGACTTGCGCGCCGGCATCGCCTCGCCGGTTAGCGTCGTGTTGTTCGTTCGCAGCCCGAACTCTTCCACGACGCGGGCATCCGCCGGGATGTTGTCACCTTCCGCCAGGACGAGCACATCGCCCGGCACCAAGTCGCGCGCTTCGACTTGCTGCTCGATCCCGGACCGGACGACACGGGTGTAGGTCGGCAGCAGGCGGGACAAAGCCTCGATGGCACGCTCGGCGCGGTACTGCTGCCAGAAGGAGAAGCCGGCGTTGATCAGCACCACGATCCAGATCACCACGCCCAGCGTTGGCTGCCGCCCGAGAATCGCGGCCAGCCCTGCCCCCCACAGGAGGAGGGCCATGAGGTGCGTGGTATGGGAGACCAGGTGGCGCCAAAGTGGAACGCGCGGCGCGGCGGTCAGCACATTGGGACCGTACAGGGAGAGGCGGGCTTGAGGTTCGCCTTCCGGAAGTCCGTCCGTCGACGTCTCCAGAGCCTGGTAGACGTCGACGGAACGAAGCGTATGGAGCGGACGCGATTCCACGTGAGGTGGCCGACCTTATTCCCGATGGCGACGGTCAGTCCGGATCTGAGGCCTCGTTCCCCGGCCCACCTTGGGACTTCTTCTCCGGTGGATGAACCGCCGGGGGTTGCTGGTTGAGGTAGGGCAGCAGGAGCGAGGGCGCCTCAGGGTGGTCGCTGTGTACGGCATGGTCGTAGTCCCCTGCCTCCACGGGCCGTTCAAACCGCACGGGGCGCCGGACGCCGAACAGTTCCCAGAAGCGTGAGATAGCAGCCAGGACCTGGTACCGGTACTCCTGCATCTTCAGGGATTGCCATTCGACGATCGAGCCCATGGCGCCTTGCACGCGGGCCTTCGTGCGCACAATGCGGAAGATGGCCTCCGGCGTGCGGTAGCCGATCGGGGAGATCAAATGTCCCTCCCTTGTTGCGGTAGACGACGATCTCGGGAATTTCCCCGATGGCGACGTCACGCCAGGCGGTTGCCTGCAAGTCTTGGAAAGCCGTCAACGAGGCGAAGGCCAGCAGGATCACCGCCAGGAGTTGGTAGGCCCAGTAGAGCAAGATGCCGCCCGGCACCTGCCCGAAGCCGATGAAGGCCAGATTCCCGACAATGGAGCGGCCGAGGGTGCCATCGAAGACGTTGAACCGAATGGCGAAAGAGGTGAGGAACAGCGTCGTGATGCCGCCGTAGAACAGGAATGACGTCTGCACGAAGCGTCCGATGCCGGACTTGCCGCTGTAGAACTTCCACAGGCCCTTGAGGCGCGGCATGTGCCTCTTGCCCCACGTAACAATACTCGCATCCTCATCCTTGACGAACTGGATGCCGTTCGACATGGCCTCGAGGCCGGAAAGAGCCACCATGCCCTTCATTGAGGCGGTCAACAGATGGTACAGAGCCCGGGAGAGAGTGGCCTGCTGGATGGGTTCGGTGACCTCCACCGGAGGGACACCCTTGGAAGCGGCGATGAACAGTCCAGCCGCCATAGTCAGTGTGAGGAAAGCGAAGATCCCCAAGCCAGTGAAGCCGATCTTGGCCGACTCGCCACGCCCACGAATCGTCAGGAACCAGGTAATCCCTGCCAAGGAGGCACCCAGGAGGAAGCGAAAGAACCAGGGGAGGTAGTACGAGTTGGTGATGGAGAGGAGCTGGTCAACGCCTGACAGCGTGGAAACAACGATGGTGAAGACGTAGTCCTGGATCAGGACGACGGCCACAATCAAGCTGAGCGCGGGCGAGAGGTAGCGCATGGCCGCCGTGTAGGATCCGCCGCCCTCGTTAAAGATTCCCAACGAGTACATGTACAGCGCGCCGAAGACGAAGTTGGCCAGGGCGATGAGGGCGACGGCAATGTAGGCGTACTTCTGCAGGCCGTAGGGGTGCAGTGCGCTCATCATCTCACCCGTGGCGTAGAAGTACGATGTGAAGTAGTCCATGCCGAACAAGGCGACGGCCGCCAGCAGACCGATCTGGCCGGCGCCGTGAACCAGGGCGTCTTCGTGCTTCTCGCGCGGCGCCGCCTTCCAGGCAAGAGCTACGAAGATGATGAGCAGACCGATTGAGAACAGCATCTGTGGTCCAGCCTTAGGCCCGGCCGCCGCCGCGGTGGCGAGAGTCCGGCACGGAGAAGGCCTGGTCGAGCAACTCCAGCTCCTCGACAAGGTGCCGGCGGGTCGCCGGGTCCAGGCGGGTATCCTGAGCCACCTTGGCCGACTCCTCACGGGCGGCGCGTGCAACGAAGGCTGGGACGAACATGACCCGGCCGGTGGGGACGACTTCGAAATCACGGGCCCGCATCTCGAGACCCTGGTCGTCAAAATACGGCAGACTCAGGCTCAGGCCTCGATTGAGATCGTTGGCTTCCGCCCGCCGTTTGATGGTGCGGATGATCTCGCGCGTCTCATACCGCGCCAGCGCGCGTCCCTGGTTGACCAGCTGCCCGAGCATCCCGTACCGCTTGGCCTGGTAGTCATCGTCCGCCACCATGTATGGCGCCAGCCCCACCGCGGCGTGGAGAACGGCCACGTAGCGCTGCATGGACGCCACGTGCGCCTCGGCTTCGGCGATTGAGCCCACGAGCAGACGATCTTGCTCGTCGAAGGCCACCCATTGAGGTAGGTAGAAGCGCAGAGCGGCAGGCACGAAGGGCACTTGGAGCTCGCCACGCCCGGAGTCGGCCTGTCCCTCCTCCACAATGGCATCCGATGCCTGCGTGATCGCCGACACAGGCTCAAGCGAGTCTGCAGCCGGGATCGAGGGGATGGAATCACCGCCCGGCGCCTCGTACTCCACCGAACGGCCGGAGGGGAGCATGGAGTGGACCATGTGCCGCGCGGTCGCGTGCCGGATGAGCTGCGCCCCGGCGGCGACAGCTTCGCTTGTGGACTGCTCAAGCTCTGTCAGCCTCTGCCGGATGGCCAGACGAGTGTCGATCCGCGTCAGGCGGTCCATCAGGCCGCCGACGAGCTGTTCCCGTTGGCCCGGCGGGATCGGGGCGGACTTCCGATCGCCCTTGGACGAAGCGATCACGACCTGGTCCGGGAGTGAGAAGCGAGCCTGAGGCGGCTTGTCGACCGCCGCCTGGGCAAGCTGGTTGGCTTGGGCCTGCAGGAAGTGCTGCACCATGCGCGGCTGGGCGCCAAACAGGGCTTCCATCTCCTCCAGCTCCTTCTTCAGGTGGCTGGCTGGACTGGCGACGTCTTGAGGGGGGGTGTTGGCTGCAAGATTCGGTTGGGGTCTGTTCTCGTCGGGCATGCTTCACGTCCTGTCCAGCGGGTGTTCTGCGGCAGGCTGCCGCCCTGCGGCTCCCACCTTCCAGAAGCCTTTCCGGTGGGCAACAAGCTTTCAGTTTACCCCAAGTGGCTCCCGGCGTGGAGTTGCCCGTCTTCCTTCCCCCGGATGGATGGCGGCGATGAACAGGTGCTCTAGTTGAAGGGGCACCGAGCGGGGATCGAGGGCCGGCCTCAGACGGATCTCACCAGGCGCTCTTAAGGTGACCTTGATCTCACACAGCCGCGGGCGCCCCGCCCCAGCCTCAGATGATTCAGAGCCCCCAGGAAGGGGGCAGGCTGGCATCAGACAGGATCAAGCGTCTGTAGAGCCTGGGGGCACAACAATCCTTCAAGACGAGGGAGGCATTGGAACCGCTCCCCTTCAGCGAGTCCCTTCTCTGCATCCGGGCGCCTGGCGCAAAGGGCATTGTGGAGGTGGCTCAAAGCAGCGAGGTCCTTCACCCCTCAGGCGCCGCCTCACGGACAGCCGCCTCCAGTCCCGTCAGCCGGTCCGAAATCTCGTCCAACCCGGTTGCGACGCCGCGCAGCCGCGCCTCTTCTTCAAGCACAAAGCGCTGATAGGGTGCCATGGCCTGCCGCAATCGCTCCAGCCCGCGCCCGAGCTCGCGCGTGAAGTTGTCCTCAAGCGTCGCACCCAGCTGCTCACGCAGGGTCTCCATCTTCTCCCGGAACTCGCGTTTGGCCACGCCGCGCCGCCACGGGATCACCGCCAGCCCAAGCACACCCAGCACGCCGGCCGCCAGAATTCCGGTGGCGTCGGCCGCCGCCGTCGCCAACACAGCCTTGAGCACCAGGCCCAGCCCGACCGCGCCCACTTCGACCAGTCCGACCATGGCGACCGATTCCTGGACGGTCGATGTCAGCCGTTCAGCCTCGGCTGACCGGTTGTAGGTGCGGATCACGCCCTCCGCCTGCGCCCCGAGGCTCTCTAGGAGCTGCCGCCGGTTGTAGGCGAAGCCGCCAGATGCCTCCGCCGCCGCCTCGTGCAGCGCCGAGGTCTCCTTTCGTCGGCCGAGCTCGGCCGCTGTCCGCCGCCAAACGCCCAGCTCGCGCTCGACCAGCCAGTCGATGACCTCCTGAACGTGCGCCGTCACAAGCTCCGGCGTGTCAGCGACAACCTCCTTCTCAAAAGCAGCTCGCATCCGTCGCCCTTGCAGCATGTCGCCCAGTTTGAGCAACCGCATGTGATCATCCAGGAACGCTTCGCCGCGCAGGCTCATCTGGAGGAGGTCATTGTCAATGCGCGCCCGGTGCCGGTCGAACTCGGATCGTGTCTCGGATTCATAGGTTTCCCATTGCTGTTCGGCGAGCCGGAGCGCCTGCGCATCCTCGGCCAGCACCTGCAGCCGCCCGGCCGCCAGGGCCTTGTAGTCCCCCGTCAGCTTGCCTGCCACGCCCAGCGGGCTGCGCAGCTTGAGCGCCACGAGCTGCCCCTGCGTGAGCGTCTCGCGCAGGTACTCACGGAACCGGCGGAAGCCCTCCGCTTCCGCCGAGTCGGGCGCGCGCAACCCGGCCCGGGCCGAGACCAAGAACAGCTCCGGCTCGAAGTCAAGCAGTCGCTGCACCTGTGAACGGACGAATGTCTCCACCTCGCGCCGGGCAGCGTCGCCATCGAGCAGGTCGTCCTTGTTGATCACGACCACGACCTTCTTACCCCACTGGCGGATAGTCTCCAGAAAGGCACGCTCGCTCTCAGTGAACGGCCGGTCGGCCGAGGTGACGAATAAGACCAGATCGCTACGGGGGACGAAGTCGCGCGCAATGGCCTCGTGCTGCCGGAGGACAGCGTTCGTCCCCGGCGTGTCGACGATGCGCACCTGCCGCAGCAACTCGGCCGGGTAGCGCACCAGGCGCACGTCATCCGTGAGGAACTCGGGCACTCCCGATTCGCCATGCGCCAGCACGTAGACACGGTCGGTCGTCGGCGTTGGGCCTTCGGGCAGGAAGACCTCGCCCAGCAGCGCGTTGATCAACGCGGACTTACCGCTGTTGAACTCACCTACAATGACCAGCAGGAACAGCTCATCGAGCTGCTGCAGTGCCCGGCCCAGATGATCCAGATCGGCGGGCGCCACCTCCCAGCCGGACAGTACGTCGATGGCGCGCTGTAGAACCGCACGCTCCTCAGTCCAGATGCGCTTCTGTTCCTCGTTGAGCCACGTTGCGAAAGTCATAGGAGCGATTGTAACGGATACGGCCAAGCCTACCAAGCCTGCAGATTCGTAGATTCCCCGTTGAGGGCCTGTCTGTTCTTGGTGCATGGCATCCCTGGTCCTGTCCATGGACGGCGGGTGAGCGTGCCCTGAGATCGCGGGCTCACTTGGCCCGCAAGTGCGACGCGGGGCTTACCACAGCCCATCGAGTGGACGCTCTTGCACCGGCGGGGCTGGCACAGACTGGGGAGCTCGGCCGCAGAAGACAAGACCAAGCCATGCGGAAGATGCAGGGCCCGAACCAGGAAGCATGAGGCAGGCAACGGCGGGAGGAACCCGCGAATGCAGGTTCCGCAAGTTCGTTCTCAAGGCGACGGACGGCCGCTTTCAGGCAGCCGTCCGTAGGCATCCGGATGTGCCGGGCCAAGTGGTCTTGGCACTATCGGACCGGATCGGTCTCTGCGGCAGGGAGTGGCACGGCAGGCTCCAAGTAGGGGAGCAGGATCGACGGTGCCGTGGGATCGTTGACATGCAAAGCATGGTCGTAGTCCCCCGCTGGAACAGGCACGGGGGGAGCCGGCCGGCGCACGCCAAAGACCACCCAGAACCGGGCCAAACCCATGAGGAGACGGTAGCGGTACTCCTGCATCTTCAGCGACTGCCACTCGACGATCGAGGCCATGCCACCACGGACGCGGGCCTTCTCGCGAACGATACGGTGGATCTGCACCGGGTCGCGGAACCCGATGGGCGAGAGCAACAGGGCGTGAGCCGTCGTGATGAGAACCGTGAAGCTCAACAGGCGGATCCAACCGCCCTCTTCCCACTTGCCAATGATCTGCGAAACGAAGATGAAGGTCGAGAGCGAGCCGGCCAGTCCGGCAGCCGCCGCGCCCCACTTCCGCTGCCGCCCCGTGAAGTGCGTCAGGATGTGCTTGCGAACGGCGAAGCCCATGATGGCGATCGGCATGAACACGCCGATCCCATAGAAGGGCACCGCCACCGTCGTGCGGCCGCGCACGATGAGCATGATCACGACAGCGGCGATGAAGGTAATCGTCACCGAGCGGGTGAAGGTTCCGCGCCGGTCCCGGTAGATGATCCCCTCAGGGATCTCCCCAATGGCAACGTCACGCCACTCCGTCGCCTGCGCATCCTGCAGCGCTGTCATTGATGCCGCCGCCAGAAGAGCCACGGCCAGGATCTGATACACCCAGAACAGGAAGGTCCCTCCAGGGATCTGGGTGAAGCCAATGAAAGACAGGTTGCCGACCAGGGAGCGCCCAAGGGTGCCGTCGAAGACGTTGAAGTGGATCGAGAAGTAGGTCAAGAAGAGCGTGGTAGTGGCGCCGTAGAAGAGGAAAGACGTCTGGACCACCCGCCCGATGCCCGACTTACCGCTGTAGAAGGCCCACAAAGCCTTCAGCCGCGGGGCATGTTCCTTGCCCCACCGGACCAAGGCGAAGTCCTCGTGCTTGAAGAACTGGATACCGTTCGAGACGGCCTCCAGACCACTCAAGGCGACGATGCCCTTCATCGTTGCGGTCAGCATGTGGTAGAGCGCCTGCCGGACTGTGGGATGCTGCACAACCTCGGCCGCCACCGGCGGCACACCACGACCGAGGGCCGTGAACAAGCCTACGGCCATCGTTGCAGTCAGCAGGACGAAGACCCCCAGCATCACGAAGCCAACGAAGGACGAGTCACCCCGTCCTCGAATGGTCAGGTACCAGGTGACGAAGGCCAACCCCGCTCCTAGCATGAAGTGCCAGGCCCAGTTCCGGCCGTACAGGTTCAGGATCGAGAGCAATTGATCCCCGCCGGAGAGCGCTGAAACGACGATGGTGAGGGTATAGTCCTCGATGAGCACCACGGCGGCCACCAAGCTGAGGAATGGCGTCAGGTAGCGCATTGAGGCGGTATACGATCCTCCGCCCTCATTGAACACGCCGATGGCGTACAGGTACAGTGCACCGAAGGCAAAGTTGGCCAGAGCAATGAACGCCACGCCGATGTAGGCGTACTTCTGCAGCCCGTACGGGTGCAGGGCGCTCATCAGCTCACCGGTGGCATAGAAGTACGAGGTGAAGTAGTCCATGCCGAAGAGCGCCACAGCGGCCAGCAGGCCGATCTGCCCGGCACCATGGACGTGAGCGTCCGACGCCTTTTCGCGCGGCGCCAGCCGATACGCCAGTAAGAAGAAGACGATCAACAATGCAATCGAGAACATTCGCTTGACCTCAGCTCTTGCCTATCACTCCGGCCGGACAAACGCCTGTCGCAGAATCCCGAGTACCTCGACAAGATGCCACCGCGTGGTTTCCGTGTACTGGCGGTCGGCCTGTACCCGGCTGATCTCGCGCTCCGCAGCGATCACCACGAACGCGGGCACGAACATGATTCGTCCAGGCGGGATGACCGTGAAATCCCTCCAACGCAGACTCTGCCGTCGGTCATCGTAGAAGGGGAAACTCAACCGGACGCCCCGGTCGAGCTGATGGCTGGCCGCACGCCGCCACAGCTCTTCGATCAGCTCATCGACCGCACGCAGGGCAAGATCCTGCCCTCGGGCGACGCTGTCCTCCACGGACGACGACGCCGTGGATAGCCGTAGGGCCGTATCATTTGTCTGGGTGGGCTCCATCACTTGCGGCCTCCGCCATGCGCCCATGCAGATTGCGGTCGCGTGCCCTGGCAGTCCTTCACACCAGACGAGTTGCCGGCAGGGCAACCGCGAGCATCTGGGGAATGCGCACCGAAGGAGAGTGTCCCACTGGGGGGTTAAGCGCCGACAAGGAAGCGGGCGATTTCTGCAAAGGACGAATAAAAAGAGGCGGACGCCCGAGTGGGCGTCCGCCGGGGGTTGAGGTCGGCCCGGCCTAGCCTTCGGCCATGAAACGGTATCCGATGCCCGGCTCGGTCGTCAGAATCTCAGGGTGGTCGGGGTCAGCCTCGAGCTTCTTGCGCAGCTGGCGCATGTAGACCCGCAGATACTCAACGTGTTCGGCGTACTCGGGTCCCCAGACCGCGGACAGGATGGCATGATGGGTGAGCACCCGACCGGCATTGGCGGCCAAATGCGCCAGCAGCTTGAACTCCGTGGCGGTCAGCCTGACCTCAACCCCGTTGCGCGTGACGCGGTACTCAGCCAGGTCGATTTCCAGGGGACCCGAGCGGATGATGGACTCTCCACTTCCTTTGGACTGGGCGGAGTGGCGCAGGGCGACACGGATACGGGCCAGTAGCTCCTCGATGCTGAACGGTTTCGTCAGGTAATCGTCGGCGCCGCGGTCCAGCGCCGCCACCTTGTCCTTCACGGTATCCCTCACCGAGAGGACGATGATCGGCACTTGGGTCCACTCTCGCAGCCGCCTGCAGACCTCGATTCCGTCCAGGTCGGGGAGAGACAGGTCCAGGATGATCAGGTCCGGCGCCTCTGCTGCGGCCAGCGTGAGCCCCTCCTCCCCCCGCGCCGCCGTCGTCACCCGGAACTGCTTGGCCGTCAGAATCGTGCGCACGGCGCGCAGCATCTGCGGCTCGTCATCAATCACCAGCACATGCGGCTGCTGTGTCATGTTTCCTCTTCGGGAGGAGGCGTCAGGCCCCCCGTCAGGAGCGGCATCGTAAAGGAGAACTGCAGGCCGCCGGAGGTATTCTCGGCCCAGATCCGGCCGCCGTGCGCTTCGACAATCCCCTTGCAGATCGACAGGCCCAGCCCGGTGCCCGTGACCCGATCGGCAGCCGTCACACGGTAGAACTTGTCAAAGATGCGCTCCAGGTCCACGTCGCGCACCGGCGGACTCTGGTTCTCGACTTCAACCAGCAATTCCTCCCGGTCCTTCGATCGAGCGCGTATCCAGATCGTTGATCCCTTCGGCGAGTACTTGGCGCTGTTGCTCAACAGGTTGGCCAGGACCTGCTCGATCTGATAGAAGTCCGCCGGCACCAGCGGCAGATCCTCTGAGACATCAACTTCCAACCGGTGGTCGCGGAGTGCAGTTCGCATCCGAGCCAACACGGCCTGGACGATTTCCGCTAGCACGTTCCACGTCCGCTCGGGGATTAGGCTGCCGGCCTCCAGACGCGAGCTGTCCAGCAGGTTGCCCACCAGATGGTTGAGCTGGTCGGTCTCCTCCTCGATGGCTTCCAGCAGATCACGTCGCGCGTCTGTGTCCCAGTCCACTTCCCCACCTATCAAGCTGGTAACAGACGCTTTGATTGTTGCCAACGGTGTGCGCAGCTCATGCGAAACGGACGAGAGGAGCGCCGACTTGAGGGCGTCACTCTGTTCCAAGACCCGGGCCCGGCTCTCCGCCTGAGCCAGCCGCGCCCGGTCAAGCGCGAGCGCCACCTGGCCGGCGATCGCACCCAACAGCCGGTGTTGCGAGGGGCTCAGACGCACAGTCGGCATCCACAGGACGATCTCCCCCAGCAATCCATGGGGCCCCTGCATCGGGACTGACAGGGTTGGCTTCCTGTCGGGAGGGGCCGCGGCGGGAGGGAGCGCGGCGCGCACCGCCTGCCCGCCGGGATCGACCCGCAGCTGCAGCTCGAGGTAGTCCGGTTGGCAGGTGATCTGAACCTGGTGCAGCACAACCTGTGCGATTGCCTCCGGGTTCGTGACGCCCATCAACGCCGCGTTCAGCTCGTACAATCGCGTGGCTTCTCGCTCCCGTTCGGTTGCCAGCTCCAGGTTGCGTCGTGCCCGGCCCACAAGCTGATTGGTGACGACCGCCACCACGAGGAACACTGCCAGCGCCACAACATTGTCGGCGTGCAGGACACGCAGGCTGTAGTACGGCGGCACGAACAGGTAGTTGAACGCCAAGAAGGATAGGACCGCAGCCACGATCCCGGGGCCTTGCCCCAGCTCGGCCGTTGCCACCCCGACCGGCAGAAGGTACAACAGCGCAACGACCGCAGTCCCGAGGAAGGGGCGCAAGGGATAGAGCAAGGCGCTCATCGCCCCCACGGCGAGGAGAGCCAGGACGTATCGCACCGCAGGAGAACGCACTCGACCCATGGTCCCTCTCCCTTGGACGCAGGCCTTCGGCCGGATCAGGAACCTGCGCTCGGGGCGCGAGAATTATAGGCCGCTTGTCCCTGACATCCCTTGGAGGAGACACGTTAAGAAGAAGGCCTGCCCAGCGGGCAAGCCTTCCTGTGCCGAGGATGGGATTCGGACCCATGACCGCACGATTATGAGTCGTGTGCTCTACCGCTGAGCTACCTCGGCGACGGATGCGGAGCGATTATAAGGGACGTTGCGCGCTACGACAAGAAGTCTTCCTTCACCGGCAGTACCCCCGCCCCATCAGCGGCGCGGCACACGTACACGGCAGGCTGGAGCTTCATCCGGTCCTGGTACTCCGACGCAATCGCTTGCCCGACAACCTGAGCCACCTCGCGTTCCACCAGGGCGATGGCGCAGCCCCCGAAGCCGCCTCCGGTCATGCGCGCTCCCCAGCAACCTGGCTGCGCTGAGGCGATCTCGACCATGGCGTCCAGCGCCGGGCTGGAGATCTCAAAGTCGTCCCGAAGGCTGGCATGGCCCTCCGCCATCAGTCGTCCGACCCGCCCCATGTCTTCGTCACGCAGCGCCTGTGCGGCGCGCAAGGTCCGCTCATTCTCAGACAAGACATGCCGGACTCGCCGCCTGACAACAGGGTCGAGGCGCGCTTCACCGGAAACGAACGTGTCTTGCGTCAGGTCCCGCAGGCTGTTCAGTCCAAACGCCCGCGCCCCCGACTGACACTCCTCCCGACGCTGGTTGTAGGCCGAGGTCACCAACCCGCGGCGTGTTCCAGTGTCGAGCACCAGCACGCTGACCGACTCAGGCAGCAGGACAGACTCGATTTCGAGCGAACGGCAGTCGATCCGCAGCGCGTGCTGGGCCACGCCGCAGGCCGACGTCAGTTGATCCATGATGCCGCAGGCCACGCCGACCCACTCGTTCTCTGCGCGCTGCGCCAGGCGGGCCATCGCCGGGGGATCCCACGCGATGTCCGAAGCGACGGCAAACGCGCGAGCCGTTGCCAGCTCCAAAGCTGCCGAAGATGACAGCCCGGCACCGACGGGCACCTCGCCCGACATGACACCTTCCCACCCGCGCAATCGGTGACTCCCCGCCTGCATCGCCCAGGCGACCGCCTTGGTGTATTCCCCCCACGCCGCACCGCCGTGCTGAAGTGCATCAAGATCGAACTCGATCGACTGCCGGTAGTCGAGGGAGTCAAGTCTGACGCGGCGGTCGGCGCGAGCCCTGAACGCGATCCAAACGGCTCGATCGATCGCCATCGGAAGCACAAAGCCCTGGTTGTAATCTGTGTGTTCGCCGATCAGGTTGACCCGCCCGGGTGCTTGCGCGATCCAGGCCGGCTTGCCCGCAAACGCCCGGGCAAAGCCTCGTGCGACCCGTTCCGCCCCCTTCCCGGAATCGGACGGATCGCAATCGGTAGCCTTGTCGGCGCGTGCGCTGTACCTCATCTTCAAGTCGGATCTCAACTGCCGCGTACCGGCAACTTACCGCGTGCCTCCGCCGCCGCCAGGATCGCAGCTCCGATGGCATACAGCACCAACGCCGCCAGCCCGGCGGCCCAGAACATGAACACTGCAAGGCCGCTCCACTCGGTGCATCCGAACTCGGTCAGACCGCAGTCCGCCGGAAAGCCCTTCGAGACGCAGGCACTCTCAAGGCACCGGTGAATCCTGATCTGCAGCGTTCCGTGGAAGATCGCCTCCATGATCGCGATCGGCAGCAGGCCCAGGACAAGGCCAAGCGTCCTTCTCTTGCGGCGGATCAGGCTCCAGGCGATCAGCAGGGAGAGAAGCACGCAGAGTAGCGTGTAGAGGATGGTGGGAATCATAAGGTACCTGCCCCGCGCTGGTCAAACCGGATTTCGGGCTGTGCCCGCAGTCTCTCTGCCGCTTGCTCGGGTGTCAAGTCACGCTGCGGTTCGGCCAGCAACTCATACCCGACAAGGAACTTCCGCACCTCCGCCGAGCGCAGCAGCGGCGGGTAGATGTGCGCGTGAAGCTGCCAGCCTGCGGTCTCGCCGTTGTAGGGCGCCCCATGCCATCCGAACGAGTAGGGGAAGGCAACCTCGAACAGGTTGTCGTACCGAACTAGCAAGCGCTTGAGCAGTCGGCTCAGATCCAGGCGCTGCGACGCGCTGAGCTCAGGGAGACATGCGACGGGGACGCGAGGCAGAAGCAGAGTCTCAAACGGCCAGACCGCCCAGAATGGCACAACCGCCAGCCAGTGATCCGTGGCGACAACCACACGCTCCGCAAGCCGCGCCTCCTCTTCGGCGTAGTCGACCAGCAACGACGAGTTGTGCGCTCGGAGGTACACCGCCTGGTGGTGTCCCTCGACCGCCGGCAAGGTCGGCACGGCCTTGCTCGCCCAGATCTGCCCGTGCGGGTGCGGGTTGGACGCGCCCATCAACTCGCCCTTGTTCTCGAAGACCTGCACCCATGGATACTCACGCCCAAGCTCAGCCGTCTGCTCGGCCCACGTGTCAACGACCTTCAGGATCTCTTCGAGAGACAGTTCCGCTAAAGAGAGATCATGGCGCGGGGAGAAGCACACCACGCGGCAGGTTCCCGGTTGAGGCGCCACCTGGAATAGAGGGCGAGGCGCCTGAGCGTCGACCTTGCTGGCTGGGATCAAGGCAGGGAAGTCATTGGTGAAGACGTACGTCGATGTGTAGTTGGGATTGCGTTCTCCGCCGGCCCGCGTGTTCCCCGGGCACAAGTAGCAGCCGGCATCATGAGTCGGCCGCGCGGCCGAGGCGGGAGGATCCACCCGGCCGAGCCACGGTCGCGCCAGCCGCTGCGGCGAGACCAGGACCCACTCACCGGTGAGCGGGTTGCACCGCCGGTGAGACGATGCGCGCAAGTCATGCATTAAGCTCATGCTCCCAGACCACGCTACGGCCGGTGGGCACAATCGGATCCTTTTATCACCGGAATGCCCGGACAGCGGGCTTGGAATTGTCGCACATTCTGGCGACAGCGCGTGCAGCATCGTCGAATGCAGAACGGCCCCGGTCCCCTCCTCCCGGATGCGATTGTGCAGCTGACAGCACCACGGCACCCACTATCCCAAAACGCCAGATCTTGGGTCATCACGCGACACCTGGGCACTTGGCGCGGCACTTGGAGATTATGTGCGGCACATGGCGCGGCACTTGGCGCGGCCTAAGCAGGCACACGTGCCACGCGCGCCCGCCTCTAGTCGTCCCGGCACCCGACACCGACTGGGTCACCGGCCCCAATCAACTCTGGGACTGGGACGTAACCGTGCTGCGCTCGCCCGACCGCTGGGCCTTCTGGTACCTGTACGGTCTGCTCGACCACTTCAGTCGCAAGGATGTCGCCTGGCACGTTGCAGGACACGCTCAGCAGTGACCACGTGCAGAGGCTCTGGGATCAGTGCCTGACGCACGAAGGCCTGCTCGATCAGCCGCGTCAGGCGTGGTCCAAGTCCCTCGGCGATCGCGGAGCCCCGATGCGCTCCCACTCGACCCGCCAGTACTTTCTCAAGCTGGGCATCGCGCAGTCCTTCAGCCGGCCGCGCACGCCGAATGACAACCCGCGCATCGAAGCGCACTTCGGCACGGTCAACACGCATCCCAGCTGGGTCATCGACCTGCTGGCGGCCGTCACCTATTTCACCGGCTTCTGCGCTTGGCACAACAACGTCCAGCGGCTGACAACGCTCGACATGCTTACGCCCAACCAGGTCCATTCGGGACAGACCGCGACGCTCTTGGCCAAACGCCACGCCCGCCAGTCCCAGACCCTCACCAGCCGGCGTGACGCTTGCCATACCCTTTTCGCTCTGGAGGAGCTCATCGCCGAACTCCTACCCGATGTCTCCCAATACCCGGCTTACGCGTGGGCGGGGCGCGGAAAGGCTTCCGCAATACAAGCGACACCTCTTGCGTAACTGAGCGACTCAGCTTATGGTAAACACGAGTTCCTGATCTTCCGATCCCACCTAGCGTATTGGCAAGATTGAGTGAAACACAAGACCAGCAAGGAGGAACAATCAATGAGGCGTGCATTCGAGAAATCCGTGAATACTGTCATGGCTGCTGCTTTGATGGCAGCCCTCGCTATGAATGCATTCTTAGTACAGCCAGCGCAGGCGGCAAATCTCGTGGCGGGCACCTTTGCTGAGTTGGCAGCTGCGATCACGAATGCCAATGATGAAGTCAACTATCCAGGCGCCGATACGATCACGCTCACGGCGGAGATCACGCTTGCCGCCGCACTTCCCAATGTAACGAGCGAGATCATCGTCGAAGGGGAGGGCTATGCCCTGGATGGGGGGCACACATATAACCACTTCTATGTAGTCGAGAGTGGGGATTTCACCGTGAAGAACCTTACCTTGAAGAATGGGAATTCAGGGTATGGGGGTTCGATCACGAACAGGGGGACGCTTACGGTCCTCAACTGCACCTTTCAGGATAATACGGGCGGAAATTCCGCTACGTCGGGCGGCGGCGCGATCTTCAACCACGGAAAGACGGGTGGACAACCGACTGCCACCACAAACATCACCAATAGCACGTTTTCAAACAACAGTGGCGGATTGGGCGGAGCGATCCTGAACTGGCAGGCCTCGACCGGCGCCGTCGTGACGATCGCCTACAGCACGTTCAGCGGCAACAGCGGCACCTATGGTGGCGCTGACATACACTCCTGGGTCGGTCATGTCAATCTGGAGACCTCGATCCTGGCGGATGTCTCATCCGGTAATCACTGTGGATTTACATCCGGATCGTTGAGCGACAACGGGTACAACCTCGTCGAAGATGCCACGTGCGGTTCGATCCCGGCTGGCGCCGATCCGATGCTTGGCGCCTTGCAGGACAACGGAGGTCCCACCTGGACACAGGCGCTCTCGACCGGCAGCCCGGCAATCGATGTTATCCCCAACGCCAGCAACGGCTGCGGGACGACGGTCACGGTGGACCAGCGCGGTGAAACACGACCTTCCCCGGACGCTGGAAGCTGCGACATCGGCGCGTTTGAGTGGGAATATCCATTCACATTGTACTTACCTCTGATCCTACGCTGATCGTTCATCCTTCTGGCGGTTATGTGGAATGACCCTGGGGAATCGGCCCCAGGGTCTTTCACTATCCAGCGGTAGGGGCCCCCTCCGGCACTTGGCGCAGCACCTGGCGCGGCACTTGGGAAATCGGCCGGAGACTGCCGCCAGATCTGGCCGGCGCTGCAGGGGGTTACTGTGCCCCGCCGGGCGAGGCATCCAGCGGTGGCTCCGGTTGTTTGGACAGAATTTCGTAGGCGATAAGTGATAAACCGCAGGTGGATGGGTTGTCCACAGGGTGGCGCAGGATCCCGCCCAGGGCGCAGCGCGCGGCACGGTGGGCAACCCGGGTCATGTTCACGCCGCTTGCCTCATTGCCTTCATGGCGAAGTACGCCTCATCCGGCGTCCGATCGTCAAGCGCCTGGTGCGGCCGGCTCCCGTTGTAGAACTGGAAGTAGCGCTCCAGCGCCGCGTTCGCTTCTCGCGGACTGTCGTAGGCATGCAGGTAGACCTCCTCGTACTTCGTGCTTCGCCACAGCCGCTCGACGAACACATTGTCGATCCATCGGCCCTTGCCGTCCATGCTGATGCGGACGCCTTGGGCCTGAAGCACTGCGCTGAACGCGGGAGCGGTAAACTGCGCACCTTGGTCGGTGTTGAAGATCTC
>JAPLGR010000326.1 GCA_026390045.1 Chloroflexota bacterium
GCATCGCGCGCCCGGGCCGAGGTCAGGCACTTCTGCACGATCGCCCGGCCCGTCTTGGGGTTCTCCTCCAAGAACGCGCTGAACGCCTCACCCAGCACCTGCTGCACCTGGGTCTGCGCCTCGGCGTTCATCAGCTTGACCTTGGTCTGGCTCTCGAACTGCGGGTCGCGATGTTTGATGGACACGATGGCCGTCAAGCCTTCGCGGGTGTCATCGCCCGAGAAGTTCGGGTCGGCGTCCTTCAACAGGCCGGCCTTGCGGGCGTAGTCGTTGATCGTGCGCGTGATGGCGGCGCGCATGCCCGTCAGGTGCGTCCCGCCGTCGACGGTGTTGATCGTGTTGGCGAACGAGTAGACCGACTCGGCGTAGGCATCGGTGTACTGCAGCGCAACCTCGATGCCGGTGCCTTCCACCTCCTTCTCAACGTGCACCACCGGGTGAAGCACCTCGCGGTTGCGGTTCAGGTAGCGCACGAAGGAGGTGATGCCGCCCTCGAAGTAGAACGTCATGGCGCGCCCGTCGCGCTCGTCCTTCAGGTCAATGGTGACACCGCGCGTGACGAAGGCCATCTCGCGGAACCGCTGCACCAGCGTCTCGTAGCGGTAGGTGGCGCCTTCCTCCTTGAAGATCTTGCGGTCGAACATGAAGGTGGTCTTGGTCCCGGTGCCATCGCCCGCTGTCTTGCCGATGACCTTGACCGGGCCGGTGGGCGCACCGCGCTCGTAGCGCTGGAAGTGGACCTTGCCCTCGCGCCGGACCTCGACCTCGCACCACTCGGACAGGGCATTCACGGCCGAGACGCCCACGCCGTGCAGCCCGCCCGAGACCCTGTACCCGCCGCCCCCGAACTTGCCTCCGGCGTGCAGCATGGTCATCACGATCTCGAGCGCCGGCTTCTTCTTCTCCGGGTGGATGTCCACCGGGATGCCGCGGCCGTTGTCCTCTACCGTGACGCTCTCGTCCTTGTGGATCACGACGTCGATCCGGTCGCAGGCGCCGGCCAGCGCCTCATCGATCGAGTTGTCGACCACCTCGTAGACCAGGTGATGCAGGGCCTTGACGTCCGTGCCGCCGACGTACATCCCCGGGCGCCGGCGAACGGCCTCCAGGCCCTCCAGGACCTGGATGTCCTTTGCGGCATAGCTGCTTACCGTGGTGTTCTTCTTCGCCACAGTCACTCCTCTCCACGCGGAACGGGCATGCCGGCGGCCGCGGCTTTCGCCAGGAAGGCGCGGCGCATGGCCACCATCCACTCATGCCGTCCCTGGTAGAACGCGTAGCTGGCAGTGATCAACGTCGCGCTGACGAACGCGTGCCCGACAATCGCCAGGAGGCACAACCAAGAATTCTCCACCGGCATAGCCCAGACCCAGCCGGCGGCGTAGGTCGCCAACATGACCAGCGCCAGGAATGCGACGCTGTACGGCATGTTCCAGCGAACGACGCGCATGCTCTCACGCATGGCCTTCCACAGGCCAAAGCGGTAGCGGATGATCCCGTGCGGCGTGAACGCCAGGTAGATCGCCAGCCAGAAGCCGATACTGAAGATGATGAACATCAACGCTGCGCCCAACAGGGGCAGGAGGAGCGTTGCCACCGAGACCACGATCGCCGCGACGGCCATGAGGGCCAATAGGGCGCCATACATCCCCGCCGAAAGGGCAATGAAACGCCCCCAGGCCTGCCCGACCGGGGCGGTTTCTTCCTTGGGCGCCACCTGGCGGGCGACCAGGACATGGAAGAGCGCGCCCATCCCAAGCCCGATGAGCGTGAAGAACACCCACGCGGCGGCCGCCGTGGCCAGGCTGCCGGGCTCGACGGCCAGGGGTAGGCCCAGCGGATTCGCCACCGGCATCCGGGATGCCATCAGGCTGGGAACCCCAGCGGGGACCGCCGAGAGTGCCGACAGGATATTGAACCTGATCGCCAGGTCGGCAAAGCCTTGCTGCACCGCTTGCACCTGCTCCGCCAGCGCCGGGTCGATACCGCTCGGCACGGCGACCGTGCCTGCCAGGCCCTGGATCAGCGTCGTCGCCCGAAGCTGCGGGGCGAACCACAGCAACAGGTCCAGGGCCAGCGGCGGCAGGATGAGCGCCGGGTGTCCGGCAATGCGGTCAAAGCCGGCGGACAGTGCGGCCATGATGCCGATGGGCGGCTTGAGCGTGGTCGGAGCGGCGGTATCCACAATCCTTAATGTTACCACACGGGGCCGATTCCCCAGGTCACCCGGCCCGAATCTCAGCGGCGAAGCACCTGGCCGCCGGCGCCCAATGCCGCCCAAGAGGCACATGATCGGACGGCCGACATGGTGATGCGCTTGACTGCGGAGCCGGCTGTAGAATCGGTAGTCGGACGGCGCCTGCCATCGCCGCAAGGGGGAGGCTATGAGTCAGTCCACATCCGTACAGGGGGGTACAGTCATCGTCGCAGGCGCGGGCGCGTCGCTTGCTCAGGCACTTTCAAGGTGCCCCCTTCAGCCAAGCAACCACCCGCCCCTCGACACAGGCTTCTTCGCGCTGGCGAAGCGGATTGGCCGCAAGCGATCCTACGTTCGCTCGACTATCTCCGCCTTGCGTTCGGCAACAGCCATCTCGTTCCGCTTCGCGGATCCGTTCTCAGGCCCTGCCCTTCACTCGAGCAGTTCTTTGCAGACACGTACTACGAGGTTTCCTCCGAGCGATCCGCAGAGGCTTTCGCCGTATACGTGGAGTTACTACGCCTGTACATCCAAGTTCTAGCCGAGACCACCAATTGGATGGCATCCACCTCCGCCCCGGGGATCCTCGACCGCCTTTTCCGTCATGAGCTTGCACGCGCTCGCGGAGCGGTTACGTTTGTCACCTTCAATCACGACCTCGTGCTCGAGAACGCCATCGCCCGCGTAGTCCCGCCCAAGAACACGTGGTGCCTGCGGAGTCTCTATGGGGATCCGAATCTTGACCAGATCATCCCCGAAGACCGCGACATGGTCTTTCCGCACCATACTGACTCTTGCCCGCACACCCCGCCAGCCACAGTCCTCAAGCTCCACGGCTCCCTCAACTGGGTCGTCCGCACGGCCAGTAGGCAGCCCCGTCTGGGGACGCTGTTTCCGGGCAGGAACAAGACGATCCTCATGCACAATGAAAAGGAGTTCTCGGACATCGCGACCCTGCGATCATCCAAGGCCCGGGGAAGAAAGAAGTGGTATCTCTGGCCCCTCATTGCTCCTCCCATCTACGACAAGTCGAGGATCACCGGCATGGCTGTTCTGGACAGCCTCTGGCACGCTGCCGCAGACGCTATCCGATCCGCCGATCGGCTGTTGCTGTTAGGCTACTCCCTCCCTGATGCCGACGGGCTTGCGACGCAGATGCTCCGCGCGTCTTACTTCTCGAACAAGTCGCTCGACGCTGTAGATTGCGTGGACCCTGATCCTGCCCTGGCCTCCAAGATAGGAGAAGGCTCGAGCCTCGCGCAGTCCGCCTCTACAGCGACCTTGAAACGTACCTCCGCTTGTCGAGTTGACCGCCGAAGCTAGACGTCTCACTGCGCGCGCAGTGAGAACTGGCGCCGTCCAACAACTCGCCAGACTGTGTGAAAACTCGAGCCGGTGGGGAGCTGTCCCGTTGGGCCGGCGCGGATCTCCGCCAAGTGGGACCGGAGTGCTCCGCCGTCGCGCGATTCCGGCTGGGAGTGGGAACGCGATTCGCGATTTCGGGGTTTTCCCGCAGTCTCTCGCTGAAGCTGGCCCGGCGGGCTGGGCAACAGGGGAGCCTACCTTGCCCGCGAGCACGCGCGACAATAGTTGGAGAGTTGCCCGGTTCCGCCGGGCAGCCTGGCTCGAGGCCGCTGGGCGGTACACGGCCCGCAGAAGAAGGATGGAACATGCAAAGGCTGCTCGTCTGTGTCGGTGTGGCCGTGTTGGTTGCGCTGACTGTCTCGGTGATGGGATTCAGCCTGATCACCATGTTTCGGCCTGACTGGCTGAACACAGCAGAACCCATTGTCTGCCCAGAAGTAACAACACTGGAGTTCAGGAATGCTTCCCCTGTGCCCGGCGAACTTGTACTTGAAGCAGACTGCATTGGCGATTCCGCCACGCATGATGTGACTGCAAAGCTCATATTCACGGTGGCGGGCGCGTTCTTTCTGCCGTCACTACTGTTAGGTACTCTGATCATGTGGGTGAGAGGCTAGGCCGCAGCTGCCTCTTCGGGTACTGCTCGACACCGAGATAGGACACGTCAGCACAGGTGAGATGCAGCGTGATGCGGCAGGGCTCCCCATAGAAAGAAGGCACCGCTCCAAATGAATCCGGTCATGGACGTGCTTCTCAATCGCAAGTCGGTACGCGCCTATGAAGACAGGCCGGTCCCGGATGTGGTGAGAGATGAGATCCTCCAAGCCGCCATGCGGGCCCCGACGGCCGGGAATATGATGCTGTACTCGGTGATCCATGTCAGCAGCCAGGCAGCCAAGGAGACGCTGGCCCGCACCTGTGACAACCAGCCGTTCATCGCCAAAGCGCCGCTGGCCCTCCTGTTCCTGGCGGACTACCAAAGGTGGTACGACTACTTCATTCACTCCGGGGTGGAACGGCTCCGTGATCAACGAGGAGAGCCCCTGCAGAAGCCGGAGGAGGGCGATCTGTTCCTGGCATGCTGTGACGCGCTCATCGCCGCACACACGGCGGTGATTGCCGCGGAGTCGGTGGGCCTCGGCTCATGCTACATCGGGGACATCATGGAGAACTACGAGGCTCATCGGGATCTATTCAAGCTGCCCAGGTATGTGTTCCCGATCTGCCTCGTCTGTTTCGGCTATCCCACCAAGCAGCAGATGGAACGACCCCTCACCCCAAGGTTCCGCCAGGACTTCATCGTGTTTGAGAATGAGTACCGGGCGCTAGACGGTCGCGAGTACAAGGAGATGTTCCGCCCGATGCAGGACGAGATGGCAAGGGGCGGCCCCAAGCCTGAAGGCATCGAGAACCCCGGGCAGATGATGTACATCCGCAAGTTCAGCGCCGACTTCAGCAAGGAGATGCGCAGATCGGTGCGGGTCATGCTACAGTCCTGGGCGCAAGCATAGGAGGCGGTTCCATAGCGACAGCCCTGTCGCCCGCCCATCGAATACGGTTCATCCGGTCTGGATGAGGAGGTTCTGAACCACCATGCAACTCTTCTCGAAGTGGGCAAAGCGAGAACACTCCCTGGCCCGGCGGATCGCGGTGCTGGCCCTTGCAGCGGTCCTCTTCCTGTACCTGCTTCCCCTGGCTGTGATCCGAGGCGGCTCATCCCTCGACCGTGCCCTTGGCTTGCCGGCACTCGACCTCGGCGCGGCGAACTACATCCTTGGTGGCGTGCTGGGCGTCGTGGGGTTGTTCTTCGCGTTCTGGTCGATTGGAGATCAGGTGACGCGCGGTCGGGGCACACCTCTGCCCATGATGCCTACCCAGGAGCTGCTCACCCGGGGGCCGTTCCGGTACTGCCGCAACCCGATGACTCTGGGCACTATTCTGGCCTACTCGGGCCTCGGGATCGCGGCGGGGACGATCTCCGGCGTCGGGCTTGTCCTGTGTTTCGGCGCCTTCCTGGTTCTCTATATCAAAGGAATCGAGGAGAAGGAGCTGGCCGAACGATTCGGCGAAGCCTACCTGGCCTACAAGCGGCAGGTCCCCTTCATCATCCCGAGGCGTCCGAAGCGAGGGTAGACTTCCGCCCGCTGGGCCTCCACGAATACGCGCACGTCAACTACCTCGCGCGACCCGCGCGTGCCACGCCATTGGCGTGCTGCCCCTCCTCGCTCGTGCACCCCGGTTTGACCACCCCATGTGCCTCGGATAGAATGCCTCCGCATGGCGGAGAAACGGCTCCCAACCATCGCTCTGCTCACCGACTTCGGGACGCGTGATGCGTACGCCGGGATCGTCAGGGGCGTGCTCGCCAACCGCGCGCCCGAGGCGCGGGTGATTGACCTGACGCACGAGATCCCGGCCGGCGACGTTCGCGCCGCTGCGCTCCACCTCTGGCAATCGCATGCCTACTTGCCCGCCGGCACCATCTTCCTCCTCGTCGTCGACCCCGGTGTGGGGACCGCGCGGCGGCCGATCGCGGTCCGGCTGCCGAACGGCTACGGCGTTGGACCAGATAACGGCGTCTTCTCATACCTGATGACGCCGGATACAACGCGGCACGCTGTAGTCATCGACGTGAGCCGCCTGACCACCGAGCTCCCAAGCCTGACCTTTCATGGTCGTGATATCTTCGCCCCGGCGGCGGCCCGGCTGGCTCAAGGAGCACCGCTCTCCGATCTGGGCCCGCCCGCGCGGGAGCTTGTGACCCTCCCCGCCCCTCGTCTCGACATGACCGCACGCGGCGCCACCGGCGAAGTGCTGTGGATCGACTCCTTCGGCAACGCGTTGACCAGCGTGGGGAAGTTGCGTGTCTCCGGGCCCAAGGTCGAATTGCAGCCGTGCTGGCACCTAGGCTCGCCAGTGAGCTTCCGCACCTCTGCGGCGGTCGCCGAGATCGGCGCCCGCCACCGCCTGCCGCTCTCCGGCACCTACGCCGAGGTTCCCGCCGGCGAGCCGCTGGCCTACATCGGCAGCAGCGGGCTGCTCGAGATCGCCGTGCACGGCGGCCGCGCCGACGAGGTGCTCGGCCTGGCGCCAGGGATTCCCGTTACACTAGTGTTCGAGGGATAGTCCATGCAGACCTTCCGCATTGAAGGCGGGCACCCCATTCACGGTGAGGTGACGCCGTCCGGCAACAAGAACGCCGCCCTGCCCCTGATGGCCGCCTGCCTGCTGACCGACCAGGCGGTGGTGCTGCGCAACGTTCCCGATATCGGCGACGTGCGCACGATGCGAGGCTTGCTGGAAGCCTTGGGAGTGCGCTTCGAGAGCCTCAACGCGCACACCTGGCGCGTTCACGCTCAGCAGGTCCGGCGCGCCGACCTCGATCCGGACATCTGCCGCAGGATGCGCGCCTCGATCCTTCTTGCAGGGCCGATGACCGTGCGCTCCGGCGGCGTGTCGCTCCCGCCGCCAGGCGGAGATGTCATCGGTCGGCGCCGGACCGACACGCACATCCTAGCGCTGCGTGCCATGGGCGCCGAGGTGGCCTACAAGGATCGTGAGTTCCATTTCGCGTCCAAGCGGCGCCTGAGTGGTGCCGACATCCTGCTCGACGAAGCCAGTGTGACTGCCACCGAGAATGCCGTGATGGCCGCCGTGACGGCGCGTGGTGAGACCACGCTCCGCAACGCCGCCTCGGAACCGCACGTCCAGGACCTGTGCAACTTCCTCAACGCGCTGGGCGCGCGCATCGACAACATCGGATCGAACACGCTTCACATCCATGGCGTTGAACGCCTGACCGGCGGGGATTTCACCATCGGGGCCGACTACCTGGAGGTCGTGAGCTACATCGGTGCGGCGCTGGTGACCGGGGGATCGGTGCGTGTCCACTCGGCCAACCCCGAACACCTGAACATGGCGCGCCTGGTCTTCCGGCGGCTGGGAGTCGAGTGGGAGGTCGACGGCCAGGATATCGTCGTCCCGGCCCATCAGAAACTGGAGGTCGAACCCGATCTGGGTGGAGCCATCCCATCAATCAGCGTCATGCCCTGGCCGGCCTTCCCAACCGACCTGATGAGCGTGGCCATCGTCGTCGCCAGCCAGTCGAAGGGAACTGTCCTGTTTCACGACTGGATGTTTGAAGGCCGCATGTTCTTCATCGACAAACTTGTGTCCATGGGCGCACGGATCATCCTGTGCGACCCGCACCGCTGCATCGTGGAGGGGCCGCGGCAGCTGGTGGGCGAGAACCTGGAAAGCCCGGACATCCGCGCCGGCCTGGCGCTGGTGCTGGCGGCGCTCGCCGCCCGGGGGCCTTCGACCATCCGCAATATCTCCCAGATCGATCGGGGCTACGAGCGCATCGAGGAGAAGCTGCAGGCGCTCGGCGCGGTCATCGAACGCGTCAACATCTAGGCAAGCTGCATCCTCTCGCAGAAACACCACGCAGGCTTCCGTGGCTACTTCTGCGTTATGCAGCGGGCCTCGACCTCGGATGCCAGCTGCCGATAGGCGGCCGCTCCGGCACTCGCCGGACGATGGGCGATCACCGGCATCCTCGCCGCCGGCGCCGTCGCCAGCGCATCATCACTCTCGATCACCGTCTCAAAGACCCGCCCGCCGAATGCCGCCCGCAGCTCCTCGACCACCTGTCGGCTGTGCATCGACGTGGGCTGGTACATGGTCGGCAGCAGTCCCAGCAGGTCCAGCGACGGGTTGAGCCGCTCGCGCACCGTCCCAACGGTGTCCAGAATGGCGCGAATGCCCCGCATCGCCAGGTAGCGGCATTCCACCGGCACGATCACGGCTTCGGCCGCGGTCAGCGCGTTGACCGTCAGCAGGCCCAGGCTGGGCGGCGTGTCGATCAACACGTAGGCAACTTGATCGGCCTCAGATCGAAGCGGATCGGCCAGACGGCGGGCGCGATCGGGTCGGGCCATCAACTGGTATTCGGCGGCGGCTAGATCAACGCTGCCCGGCGCCAGCCACAAGTGCTCCCCGATCGGCCGGACGATCTGCCCCAGCGTCACGCCCTCCTGGGCAAGAAGCGAGTAGGTCGTTGGCGTGAGCGAATAGGGATCGAGCCCGGACCACGCGGTCAGCGCCCCTTGTGGATCGAGGTCGACCAGCAGCACGTGCTGGCCGCGCTCGGCGAGCGCCGCGCCCAGGTTTACGACGGTCGTCGTCTTGCCGACGCCGCCCTTTTGGTTAGCAACTGCCAGGATGTGCCCCATCGGCGGGAAGTATAACCGTGCAGTAACCGCCGGGCAACCAGCGCGCGCCGGCGGCGGAGGCAAGTATCCTGGTCCGGCTCGTGATTGACCATCGGGCGCTGGGGCGTTATAATGCCCGTTCTAATCCAGGTATCCGGATAAACGTTCATGCCGAAACGAACCTACCAACCGAAGATCCGCCGACGCGTGCGCGTGCACGGCTTCCGCGCCCGGATGGCAACACGACAGGGCCGGACGGTCCTCAAGCGGCGCCGCCTGAAGGGGCGCACGCGCCTGACCGTACGGTCGAACGCTCACGTCAAGAAGACGAACTGGAACGGCTAGTCCGTCGGCCCTCGCCGCCTGCCTCTATCCTGAATCGCATGGAGCGCAGATACCGGCTCACGGGCCCAGCGGACTTCCAGCGGGTGAGGCGTACGGGGACCTCCTACTCCCACCCGCTTTTTGTTGCCGTCGTGTGCGCGAGTGATCTGCCTGCGGTCCGCATCGGCGTGAGCGCCAGCCGCACCCTGGGCAGCGCAGTCCGCCGGAACCGGGCCAAGCGCCGACTCCGAGAGGCCTTCCGACCCTTCATGGCGGAAGTTCGCGGAGGGTGGGATCTGGTGGTGATCGCGCGGCCGGCGCTGTTGGATGCCGAGTGGCCAGATGTGCAGGCGGCCGTTCGCAGTGTGCTGAAGCGTTCCGGCCTGCAGCGATCGGGGTAGTCAGGCCGTGGAGACTGAGATGCCTGAGGTCGTTGAGCCGCGGTTGAGGGACATCCCCCTCACCTGGTCCAACGTGCCTCGGCTTCCGGTGCTGGCGTTGATCAGGCTCTACCAGTTGACGATCTCGCGGGCCCTGCCCGGCGGAGTGTGCCGTTTCTATCCGACCTGCTCCCACTACAGCTATCAGGCCATCGCCAAGCACGGCCTGCTCAAGGGCGGATGGATGGCGGTCTGGCGCGTGCTGCGCTGCCAGCCTTTCAGTGCCGGCGGGTACGACCCCGTTCGATAGGAGCACCATGGCCAGTCGATCACAACGTCTACCCTGGGCAGCCGCTGGTGCGCTTCTTGTGGCTGCCCTGCTGCTCACCGGATGCTCCGGCCAATCGCTGACGCCCACCAGCTGGCCGGGCCTAGCCGCGGACGCAGAGAACGTCTACGTGGCGAGCAACCAGGCGCTGCACGCTGTCAATCTCGCCACGGGCACCGAACGCTGGCGGTTTCCGGTTGAGGCGGACCGTGCCCTGACGCTGTATGCACCGCCGCTGGTCACCGATACGGGTCTGGTCATCCTCGGCGGATTCAACAAGACCGTCTACGCCATCCAGGCATCCAACGGAAGCCAGGTCTGGACGTTCGAGCAGGCCAAGGACCGCTACGTGGGCGGCGCGACGCAGGCCGGGGACCTAGTCCTCGTCCCGTGCGCTGATCACACGCTGTATGCCCTACGAGGCGACAGCGGCGCTCTGGTCTGGTCATTCAAGACCAAGGCTCCACTATGGGCCGCTCCGCTCGTGGACGGCGAGGTGGTCTACTTGCCTTCACAGGATCACACTCTGTACGCGCTCGACTTGAAGACGGGCAATGCCCTGTGGTCCGCAGAACTCGGCGGCGCGGTGTCCGACACGCCGGCGCTGACCGATGGGCTGCTCCTAGCTGGGACATTCGGGCAGGGATTGGCGAGCGTCGATCGCGAAACCGGGAAACCGGGGTGGTCCGTGCCGACGGACGGCTGGGTGTGGGGCAGCCCGGCGGTTGATGAGACGACCGCATACTTCGGCGACTTGAGCGGGACGGCCCGCGCCGTGTCGCTGGAGGACGGGGCGCCGCGATGGTCCTACGAGGTGGGCGGCGGCGTGGTCGCCAGCCCGGTACTGGGCGAAGGCATCGTGTACTTCGCCAGCGACGCCGGCCTGGTGCAGGCACGCTCGGCCGATGACGGGTCCTCGAAGTGGGTGGTCACGCTGGCCGGGCCTGTGAACTCCGATCCGCTCCTTGCTGGTGATCAGCTCCTGGTTGCCATCAGCAGCGGTGATGTGCTGCTGGCCGCACTCGACCCGGCCACCGGCGCCACGCGCTGGACCTATACGCCGGCGAAGTAGCCGGGAGAGCCAACTATGTGGAACACCATCATCCTCGACCCAATGATCAACAGCCTGCTGTGGATCTACGATCTGCTGTGGAACAACTTTGGGCTGGCGATCATCGTATTCACGGCGCTGATCCGGCTGGTGACGCTGCCGCTAACCCTGCAGCAGCAGCGCAGCACCCAGAAGATGCAGGAGATGCAGAAATCGAAGGCCTGGCTGGACCTGCAGAAGAAGTACAAGGACGACAAGCAGAAGCTCCAGCAGGAGCAGCTCGCGCTGTACAAGGAGGTGGGTTTCAACCCGCTCAGCGGCTGCCTGCCCACCGTGATCCAGCTGCCGATCATCTTCGGGCTGTACGGCGCCATCATCCGCGCCCTGGCCACGACGCCGACCCAACTGCTTGAGCTGGCCAAGCACGTCTACTCCTTCATCCCGAGCTCGCTCATCCCGCTCAATAGCCACTTCCTTTACATGAACCTCGGCCAGCCGGAGCGTCTGTACCTGCCCTTCCTGCCCAACATCGGCATTCCTATCCTGACCGTCCTGGTGGTGATCAGCACGTTCTTCCAGAACAAGCTGATGACGCCGCCGTCCGCGGACGCACAGAGCGCACAGATGGGCAAGATGATGGCGCTCTACATGCCGCTGCTCCTGGGCTACTTTGCCTACACGCTCGCCTCCGGCCTGGCGTTGTACTTCGTCGTCTCGAACCTGCTGGCCATCGTGCAATACGCCGCGACCGGGAAGGTGGACTTCAAGAAGCTTCTGTCCTTCTCCGGCAACGGCAAGGGGAAGACCACCAAGCGATAATCGGGGGCGCAGGTCCGGCGCTCCTGCAAGATGCGAGCTAGAGAACGGACCGGGTGACTGAATGCATGATCAACGCCTGACTGTTGAAGTGACGGCACCGACCATTGAAGAGGCCATAGCACGCGGTGCGGCCGAGCTGGGCGTCGCGCCGGATGCAGTGGACGTGCAGGTGCTGGATGAGGGCGGCAAGGGGATGTTCGGCCTGGGCCTGCGCCAGCCGCGCGTCCGTCTGACTGTGAAGGCGGCGGTCTCGTCCGAAGCCCGGGAGGTCCGCCCTACCCCGCGGATACCCGAAGCCTCCGAGGTGGACGACGACGAGGCGCTACGCGTAACCATCGACACACTGGACGAACTGCTGCAACGCATGGGCGTCGATGCCAAGGTGCTGGCCCGCTGGGGCGAGCCCACGGGGACCGAGGCGCCGCGCAATGTGCTGGTGGATCTGCACGGGACCGATCTGAGCATCCTGATCGGCCACCGCGGCGAGACGCTGTCGGCCCTGCAGTACATCACCCGGCTGATCGTCGGCAAGGAGCTCCAGCACCCGCTGCCGATCGTCCTGGACGTTGAAGGCTACCGGGCGCGGCGCGAGAAGCAGCTCCGCCAGCTCGCCCAGCGCATGGCCCAGCAGGCGATCGAACGCGGGCGCACGATGACGCTCGAACCGATGCCGGCCAACGAACGCCGCATCATCCACATCGAGCTTCGCGACCACGCTCAGGTGACCACCGAGAGCATCGGCGAAGGGGACCACCGCAAGGTCACCATCATCCCGCGGCCGTAGTTGCGGGCGACTCATTAAGAGACCGCAAGCCCCCACCCTGCCCTCTCCCGAAAGGGGAAGGGCCAAGGTGGGGGCTTGTGGTTCTGAGCAGCGCGTGCGCGATGGATCAGGTGGCGTGCTTGCCCAGCCAGAAGCGGCGCCAGTCTCCGGACAACGATCGGAGCGCCAGCAGCGCGTAGACGCTGGCGGCGAAGAAGCCAAGCACCATGACGGCGACGACCCAGGCCAACGCCCGCGCAAGTGAAACCTCGCGATAGATGATCCAACCCGAGAACAGCGTGAACCCGACGTACAGGTCCACAAGCGAGGCGATCCCCCACGGCATCGACAGGAGCTGTGAGCCCTCTGCCGCGAAGTCACCGACGGTAAAGCCGTAGGTCAGGACCGCGGCCATGGCCACAGCCCCCAGCCCGCTCACCAGCATTGCCCAACGCATGCGTGCCTCCTCCAACGGAGCCTGTCGCGAGCCCTCAGCTCATCGCGGTTGGCGAGGGAACCACGGAATGAACGCGCTGGTCCGCTCGATGTACTCCCGATAGCCGGGCTTGCCGTCCTTGAGCGTCTTCTCCAACAACCCAACGCCGGAGACCCGCACGAGCAGGAACGTCATCAGGATCGGGCTGAAGATGGTCAGCGCACCCCAACCTGTGGTGGCGGCGATCAGGTAGAAGCCCCACCACTGCGCCGAATCGCCGAAGTAGTTCGGATGACGCGTGTAGCGCCACACGCCGCGGTCCATCAGCTTGCCGCGGTTGGCCGGATCGGCCTTGAAGCGCGACAACTGCCAGTCCCCCGCGGCCTCAAAGAAGAACCCGATCGCCCAGAGGATAACCCCCAGTGCTTCCAGAATCCCCAGGCTGCGTGGGCACGAAATCGCTTGGGCGGCGACGAGAGGGGCACAGATGATCCACAGCAGGATGCCTTGCAGGAGAAAGACCTTGAAGAAGCTGATCCACCACCAGTTGGCGCCGTTCTCCTGCCGCCACTGCGCGTAGCGGAAGTCCTCGGGCTTCCGCCAGTTGCGCCACAGGATGTACAGCGACAGGCGCAGCCCCCAGATGGTGACCAGGATCGCCAGCAGCCACTTGCGTGGCGGGTACCCGTCCGAGCCCAGCAGGTGTGCCGCCCAGACCACCAGGACGAAGCCCGTCCCCCAGAAGATGTCAACGATGCTTGAGTTCCGCAGCGCCAGGCTCACCAGCCAGAGCACAGTCATCAGGCCAAGGATGAGAAGCCCGGCCAGAAGGTAGACACTCCAGAAGTCCATCGATCAACTCCCCTCCAAACCAGCGGCAGGTGCCTTGACACAAATGACCCCGACGGAGCGGGGCCCCACATGGGCGCCGACGACCGGCGCCACTTCACCCACCATTCGGATCGGAACCCCAGGAAAGCGCGCCTCGACCTCGCGACGAAGCTGCTCGAGGCGGTCCAGCGCGCTCGCGTGCACTAGGGCGATGCTCTCCAGCGGTCCGAGGCGAGCCGCCAAGTCAAGCAGTTTGCGGATTGCCCCCCCGCTCGTGCGGGCTCGGTCCGTGACGATCTTGCCGGCATGCATCTTGAGCATCGGCTTGATCTGGAGCAACGTGCCCACACTGAACTTGAGGAGGCTCACCCGGCCTCCCCGCCGCAAGTACTCGAGCGTGTCCAGCGCGGCGATGGAATGCATGCGTTTGGCCAGTGTCTCCACAGACGCAACGATCGAGTCGAGCGCAGCGCCCGAGGCGGCCAGGACCGCCGCCTGCGCTGCGAGGAGACCGGTGCCAAGTGTGATCTGGCCGCTGTCCAAGACGCGCACCGGCACTTCGCCGATGCTGGCTGCGGCCATCCTGGCCACGTTGCACACGTTGCTGAGGGCAGAGCCGATATGGATCGAGAGGATCCCGGAGGCCCCTTCGTCGATCAGCCGCCGATAGATCCCGGTGAATGTAGCCGTGCCTGGTGCCGACGTGGCCGGCGGCGGTAGAGCGGAGGGCAGCCTGGCGTAGAACTCACCACGTGACATCTCCACGCCATCCAGGTAGCTCTCCGAACCAAAGTTGACGTACAGCGGCACAACGGTGATCCCATTCTCGGCAATCACCTCTGCCGGAAGATCGCAAGCGCTGTCGGTGACGATCCGAACGGTCATTCGCCCACCTCGTCGCGGCACCGGCTCAACTCAAAGGACAAGCACCACCCCCAGCACGATCTCGGTCACCAGACTGATGACATTCGACCGGACGACCGAGTGGTCAATGATCATCGAGACGGCGCGCACGGCGGCGATGGCCAGGTAGCCGATCCCCAGCATCAGGTAGGCCGTGGAGCCCAGGAAGAGCGGCGCCACGCCCAGCGCGATGAACAGTGCTCCCAGCACGGCGCGGATTTCGGTGATCCCCCGCCCGCCAACAGGCTCCAGGCCCGTGAAGCCGGTGACCTTGCGCGGGGCCAGCAGCGAGAAGAGGCCCGTGGCAATGGTTGCCAGGGCGGCGACGATCTGCAGGATCTGGATCAGGGACATATCGAAGCTCCTCTCACACGAGTGCGCATTGGAGGCAGCGTCACCGTCCGGTTGTGGGTGGAGGCGAACTGCTCTGGTACCCGGCCACGCTCTTGCCTCCAGCATCCAACTGATCGAGCAATCCCAGCAGCTCTGAGTTCTCCGGAATGTCGGACATCGCATGGCCGTAGTGGACGAAGCGGGCGACGCCGGCCTTGTCCACGATCACTTGGGCCGGCATGCGCCCCAGTTTGAACAGGTTCACTTCCTGCCCGTACAGCTTGAGCACGCTCGCCTTAGGGTCGGGAAGGCCAATGAACGGCAGTTCGTTCTCGCGCCAGTACGTTTCGAACGCCTGCGCATTCTCCGGGCCAACCACGACGATCTTCGTCTGCCGCTTCTCAAACTCGAGATGGTCCTGGCGCAACTGCGCCATGTGCCGACGGCAGAATGGTCAGGTAAAGCCGCGGTTGAACACCAGCAGGACATTGGCCTTCCCAGAGAACTCAGACAACCGCACACTCTGGCCCTGGAAGTCGTTCAAGACGAAGTCCGGAGCGGGAAGGTTCAAGGCGACTTGTGGCACAGGTTCCGCCCTTTCCTGAATGGAGACAACGGCGAACGCATGCTCCCCCGCAATCGCGATGCGGAGGAGCTGATGCAGTTCAATCCGCGTCGCGGCTTACGCTCCTGTGGGCGCCTGCTTCCCCGGCCGCCGGAGGAGCAGCGCGACGATCAGCGTGACAAGCACAAAGCCGAACACGATCCACGTGGGGGTCGCCACCGCGGCCACGGCGGCATGCTTGATGGCGATGCCTGCCGTCGCCCACAGGATGACCAGCGCGTAGCCCACATCGCGGCGGAAGAAGTTCATCAGCGCGGCGATCAGCAGCACGGCGCCCAGGATGATCAGCATCCAGGTCTCGGGCGCAATGCCGAACCGGTTCCACTTCAGGTAGTCCAGCAGCGAGGTCGCGTTGGCAACGGTGGCCACCGTGATCCAGCCCAGGTAGATGCTGATCGGCACGCGCACCGCCCACGTCTCAGCCCGCGAGACGCTCGTCCGGCCCATCCCCAGGCGAAGGTACGTGACGATAAGCGTGGCGAGCAGGACCAGCATGGCGAGGATCGTCAGCGGGAACTGCTCGTAGTGCCAGAGGAAGATCCACGCGCTGTTGGCGATGCCCCCGAGCACAATCCACCAGCCGGTCGCCCGCAGGCGAGGGTTCTCGCGCTGCGAGGGGAGCGTCTGGTAGATGGCGAGCGCGATCAGCCCGACGTAGATCAGCCCCCAGATCGAGAAGACCCACCCCGCCGGGACGAAGTAGACGTGGAAGCGATCTGAGATCTCGCCCGTGTTCAGGCCATTCAGCGGCAGGGCGTTGGCCAGGGTGTTGACCACCAGCGTGACAAGCAACGACAGGACAACTGCGATTTGACGAACGGTATCCTTCATCTTCATCTCCTCATTGCGGATTGTCGGCGGACAGGCCGCCGTCGACTAACCAAGTGCGATGGCGTTCGGTACGCCTGCAGCGCGGGGTCGAGCACAGGCAGGACCTGCTCCGCCTGGTTCAGGGCCACCGTCAATGCCTGGTTGTCCGCCAGGCGGAGATCGCGCCTCACCCACCAGATCGCGGTCCTCATGCAGCTGCCTTCCGCTTAACGCCCACGTGAGCGACGGACATCATGCACGCTTCTCGGCCGCAGGCGTCGCACGACGGCCCAGCAGATCCCTGAGAGCCGCATCGGCATCGGGGAAGCGGAACTTGAATCCAAGGTCCTCGAGGCGCTTGGCCGATACGCGCTGCCCATCCAGGACGACGGTGCCCATCTCCCCGAAGGCAAGCCGCACGAGCGCGGCGGGTACCGTGAAGAAAGCGGGGCGGCGCATGACGCTGCCCGCGACCGTGGCGAACTGCCTGCTCGTCAATGGCGTGGCCGCAAGGTTGAACACGCCACGCGCCGATGGCGCATCAATCAGGAATCGCAGCGCGCGCACCTCATCTTCGATGTGGATCCAGGACATCCACTGCCGGCCTGAGCCCAGCGGCCCACCGGCGAAGAGCTTGAACGGGAGCAGCATGCGAGGCAGTGCGCCGGCCTGCGGGCTGAGCACAACCCCGGTTCGCACTACCACCCTTCTGACGCCC
>JAPLGR010000345.1 GCA_026390045.1 Chloroflexota bacterium
CAGTAGGGCATCGGTCGGAGAAGGGTGAATGAGCGGCGCGGCGGTTGCTCCCGCGCCGCTCTTGATTGCAGCCGCGGTTCATGCAGCGGCTCGGAAGGCGGGCGCGAATGGCGCGCTGGGTGGACATCCACAATCGCACGCAGGACCGGCACGTGATCCGAGCGCGGTGGTGCGCCTCCTTTGCATGTCGGCTGCGCGGCCTGATGTTCCGCCGCCGACTCGCCCCTGATGAGGGCCTGCTTCTGGTGGAGCGAAGCGCGGGCAGGACGCAGACCGCGATCCACATGGCGATGGTCTTCTTCCCCCTGGGTGTGGTCTGGCTGGACAACGACCGGCGCGTGGTGGACAAGCGACTCGCGCTGCCCTGGCGGGCCTACGCGCCATCAGCCCCCGCGCGCTACGTCCTGGAGGGCGAACCCGGGGTGCTAGAATGCGTCGCTGATGGTGACGTCTTGGAGTTTTCGGATGCAACGGTGGGCTAAGGCCGTCCTGATCCTCAGCCTGCTCGTCGGCTGGATCGTGCCTGTCTCGGCTGATGCCCAGGCGGAAGGCCCCATCTATGTCGTCGAGGCGGGGGACACGCTGTGGGGTATCGCCTTCAAGTTCGGGCTCGACGCTGCGCAGCTCGCCGAGGCCAATGGCATGACGCTCAATGAGGGCCTTGCCGTTGGGCGGGAGCTCGTGATCCCGGGTTTCCAGGGGGTGAGCGGCGTCCTTGCGACCCGCTCGGTGGAGTTCGGGGAGACGCTGCAAAGTCTGAGCCTCCGGCACGGTCTGACCATACCCTCGCTCACCCGACTCAATCGGGTGGTCAATCCTGAGCGGTTGTTTGTTGGCCAGGATGTGATCTACGCACAAGGCCAAGGCGATGGCCTGTTGATCGCAGAATCGGCCGCTCGTCAGGTCTCGTCCGGAGAGACGGACATTGAACTCTCGATGCGAACGGGACTGAGCGCCTGGGCGCTGCGGACAATCAACGACCGGACGTCAAGGATGTGGAGCTTGCCCGGCGAGATGCTGTCCGTCCCGGCGGCCGGCCGGCCAACGACCGCGCTGCCGCCGGACGTGGAGAGCGTGAGCATTGATCCGCTGCCCGCGCGCCAGGGGCGGACAAGTGAGGTCGAGGTCCGCATGCAAGGCGAGGAGGCCCCGACGGGAGCGCTGGGCCCGTGGGAGCTGGGATTCATGGCCACGGAGCCGGGCCGCTGGGTTGCGCTGCAGGGGGTTCATGCGATGGCGGAGCCCGGCATGATCGACCTGCACTTGAGCTTCGGTGGGACAGCTGGCCCGATGGCCAACGAGTTCGCCCAGCCGGTGTACCTGGCAAGCGGCGACTACGGCTTCGACCCGATCCTAACCGTCCCGGACGAAACGATCGACCCGGAGATAACCGGGCCCGAGAACGAGCAGGTAGCGGCGCTCGTGGCGCCGGTGACACCCGAGCGCATGTGGGACGGCCCCTTCCTGTATCCGGCCCCGTACACGGAAAGCTTCCCGTCGCTCTTTGGGTCTCGCCGCAACTACAACGGCACCGGCTATGATTACTACCATGCCGGCCTGGACTTCTATGGTGGGACGGGGACGCAGATCACTGCACCCGCACGAGGGCAAGTCGTGTTCGCTGGCCCGCTTACGGTCCGAGGCAACACGACAATCGTGGATCACGGCTGGGGGATCTACACGGTCTACTTGCATCAGTCGGAGATCATGGTCTCAACCGGGGACAGCGTCGAGCCAGGAGAGACGATCGGTCTGGTCGGCGCAACCGGGCGAGTCACCGGCCCGCATTTGCACTGGGAAGTCTGGGTGGGGGGAGTCCCAGTCGATCCACTGTAGTGGATCGAGACGACGTATCCGTGAGGCTGTCGCGCGTGGGCTAGGCCGGGGTGTCCGGTGTCTCGAGGCTTCCGGAGCGGTACGCTTGAATGACCTCGCGGGCGAGGTCCTCCTGCTCTGCGCGGACCATCAGGTCAAC
>JAPLGR010000693.1 GCA_026390045.1 Chloroflexota bacterium
GACGGAATCGGCAGGGAACGGGGCAAGGATGACGCCGTTCTCCGGGATGGCCGCGCCGCGGGAGATGTCCTGGCTGGCGATCACCACGTTCTGGCGGTCGAGCGCCACAGGTGTCTCCTGGGCGCCGCCAATGCTGCCGCCCCGGCCCTTCAACACAAGGTAGACCGCCGCCACAGCGAGAAGCAGGATGAGGGCGACCAGAATGAGCAAACGGCCTCGGCGCATGGTGCCTCCTCGTCAAACCGAAAGGATTGGACGTCCCCGACCGTGCAAGAATGATACCGGCATGCAAACAAATGTCAAGTCGACCGCCTCTCAACGGCCCACCTGACGTATCCCGGGACCCCTGACACAAGGAGCCCTATCCAGGATAGGGCTCCTGTGTGTTTGGCTGGGGGTCGAGACGTTCCTCGCTCCCCAACAGATCCGGACTAGATGGCGTGGACGATGCCGCTGAAGACGTTCCCGATCGCGGGTCCGAGCAGCGCCAGGATGACAATGACGACAACGGCGACAAGAACGAGGATCAACGCATACTCGACCAGACCTTGGCCTCTCTCCTTCGGTGCGAACAGCATGGACGTCACCTCCCTTCTGTTGAAGGATTGCCCCATTTCCGTTCCAGGCTAGCTTCATTATAGGACCCGGCGGTCGCCGCGCAATAGGACCTCTTTCCGATGCTCGTCTGGACAGGTTCCCATCGGAAGCACTGCGGCCCGCCGGAGCGGGCCGCAGAGTGGGTTTCCATTGAGCGACCGCTGGTACTCAGGTACCAGCCGGGATGGAGAAGGTGACCTTGGCCCCCGAGCCGGGGGAAGACTCCACTTCGATCGTGCCGCCCACCTGGGTGACGCGGCTCTTCAGCGTCTGCAGGCCCCTGCCCTTGGCGCCCTCGGCCATCGCCGCCGCGGGATCAAAGCCCCGCCCGTTGTCCTCCACGACCACGCGCACCGTGGCGGCATCGACATCCATCATCACCTTGGCCTGGGTGGCCTGCGCATGGTCGCGGATATTGCCCAGCAGCTCCTGAATGCCTCGAAAGACCAGCACCTCACGATGCGGCTCAAGCCGTCGCTCGGTGCCTGTGAAGATCAGGGAGGCGTTCAGGCCCGTCTTCTCCTTGTAGGCATCAACGTACCGCCGGGTCGTAGGGATCAGGCCAAGGTCATCCAGCATCATCGGGCGCAGGTCGAAGATGAAGTCGCGCACATTCGCGAACGTCGAGGAAGCGGAGGCCTTCAGGCTGTTCAGCTCCTCTCGCGCCTTGTCCTTGTCGATGTCGAACAGCCGCATGGCGATCTCGGTCTGCAGAATGAAGTTAGCCAGGGCCTGCGCCGGGCCGTCATGAATGTGACGGGAGATCTTCCGCCGCTCCTCCTCCTGGGCCTCGATGATCTGCTCGATGCCTCCCGTAGGCTGAGCAGCGACCGCCTCGGGCAAATCCATCGGCCCCTTGCCCTCAAGCGTCTGCAGCGTCCGGGCAAGCGTCTCCGCGTAGCGCTTCAGATGCCCCACGTCGCTCTGCAGCTTCTCCAGCTGCCCGCGCATGGTGAACAGGCGCTGCTGGGCATCCTGGGAGTGTTCGTAGGCACTCTTGATGTCTTCCCGCGGGACGGTGTCGAAGTGGGCCTGCAGCTGGTGGACTTGGGCAGTGATGGCGGCATTGCGCTGGGCAAGCTTCTCCACCTCGCCCTGGCTCTGCTCGACCAGCAGCCCGATCTCCTTCATCTCCGACCGCACCTGCAGCAGCTCCGCTCGAATCGACTCGACGAAGAGCTCCAGCGGGGTCGGCTCTTTCTCCTTCGGCTTCTCTTTCTCTTTGGCCTTGTCCTTAGGCTTGGCCGCTTCCGGCATGCCGCCTCCTGCCTACTTGCGCGTGTCCTGCAAGCGCACCCAACCGTGTCGAAGGGCGTAGACGGCGGCCTGCGTCCGGTCTTCCACGTCCAACTTGTGCAGGATCGCCGTCATGTGATTCTTGACCGTCTGGTGACTGATCCCGAGCTTCGCCGCGATTTCCTTGTTGCTCAGGCCCCGGGTGACAAACTGCAGGATCTCCATCTCGCGCGGGGAGAGCGGCGCGAATGCTTCCTGCTCACCCTCCAGGTGCGGACGCCGCTGGGCCTCAACGCCGTGCGACAGCCAATCCTCCAGGCCGGCCGCGTCGTACACCTGATCATGGACGACGAAGAAGCCGCGCGAAACCTGGCGGATGACGTCCATCAGCTTGCCAGCCTGGATGTCCTTGGAACAGTAGGCTGCGGCCCCGGCACGGAAGGCATGGAAGATCTGCTCAACGTCGTCGTAGGCCGTCAGCAGGACAACCGTCGTGCTCAAGTGCTCGCCCACGACCTGCCGCGTCACCTGGATGCCGTTCAATCCGGGCAGGTTCACGTCGACTAGGGCGACCGCCGGCTTGTGTTCGCGGATCAGCTCGACCGCCTCGTCCCCCGTGAGCCCCTCCGCCAGGACCTTGAGATCAGGCTCGGCGTTGATCACGTTGCGAACCCCTTCGCGAAACAGGGGGTGGTCATCCACTATGACAATGCCTATCGTCTCCATGGGCCACCTCCCGGGGGAACGAATGCGGCGAGTATAGCACAGCGCCCTGCGCGGAGGGAACGCTCGCCCCTCACCATGGGTAGACGGCCATATTCTCCCCCCCGGCAGCCGGGCTGTACGGAGCGTGCGACTGAAAGGCCGGCGTGCGCCCCTCCACAAGCTTCGGATACCAACCCGGGAACGTCATGAGGTAGTCCGCCTCGCGGGCGGCCAGGTACTCGGCGAGTCGCGTCTCGTCTCTCAGGAAGGGAATGACCTCGGGCGAGACTAGACCGGCCAGGTCTATCAACGTCCGATCGGAGAAGTAGCCAACGGCCCCGATGTCATGCACTGCGATCAGGTCATTGCTGTCGGTGTGGCTCGCGATCCACTTGGCCGCCGCCACCATCTCCGTCTGGATGATCGCCACGTCCTGGCCATATGCGCGTGCACCAGGGCTGAGGAACGCGACCGCGGCGGTCAGTGCGGCCGCAATCCATGCGCGCGAGAGCAGTCTGGGCCACTAGGCCGAGGCACGTTGCGCCACCGTGAGCATCGTCTCCGCGCCCAGCAAGATGAGGACCGGGATGGCGTACTCGGCCTGCTTGGCGTAGAACGTGCTCGGCCAAGCCTGGCCGCCGAGCATCAAGTTGAAGCCAAGGTACGGGAGAAGCAGGATCGCCAGCCCGATTGCGACCGCCATCCCCTTGCGAGCAGCTGCCGGGATCTCCCGCAGCCCCCCACTCGCAAGCACCCATCCCACGGGGAGCAGGAGCAGCAGGGCGTCGGGGCGGATCCACACGCCGACCCCCACCAGCAGACCAATCAGAATGGGCGGCCAGCGCCTCTCCAGCGAGCACAGCACGAGCACGACAACGCAGGCCTGCGCGATCGTCTCCATGCCTGAGGCCCCAGCCCAGACCATGTGCCACTCGAGCACCACGAGCGCCCCGGCCACCCAGGCGAGCCGTCCGAGCCTCGGAGATCGCGCCTTGAGCCACAGGCCTGCGATCCACCCCGTCGCAGCAAGCAGCAGCATCCCCCAGGACAGCGCCCATGCATATGGATCGATGCGCAGCAGGTAACCAAGGGCCAGTAGCGCGGTCCATAAGGGTGAGGTGGAACCCGCACTCGGGACGCCGGGCAGAAACGCCCACTCGCCGCGAAGGGCAAGGTTGCGTGCGTAGGTCTGGTGGATCCATGCATCATCCAGGGGAAAGCCGGGGCCGAGCGTCCGGATCGCAAGGAGGGCAAACAAACCGATCACGGCGGCCGCGAGCGCGAGCAGGCATGCGAAGGCGATGAGGCGTTCAGACCGTTCGGTCATGGCGTCCCACCCGCGCTCTGAGTGAGCGCCTGAAGCAGGTAGACGGGTCTGCCTTGCGAATCGTCTATCTGTCCCCTCAACGCGAGCCACGGCACCGACTCGGGATCCTGGTACACGCCGGACAACGGCGCCGGGTAGTTCGCGTCAAGGATCACCCACTCAACATGGAACCGATCGGTAACCCTGCGCAGGGTGGACAGATCGCCGAAGGGCATCACAATGCACGGCAGTCCGGAGGCGAGATGGAACCCTGGTGGATCGTTGACGGCAACAACGCCCGGCGACGCATCCAGGAGGAGCAGCGCGTCGGAGACGGCACGTTGCTGCGAGTCTGAAGCCTCCCATCGCGGCGCCGAGGGCCATCCCGCGATCACCCTGTCCCATGCAACCCAAATGCTGATGCCGATGACGATGGCCAGGAGGGCCGGCGCGAACAGACGCCAGGCCCTCTCTGGATCCCACTTTCGGCGCGTAGAGACCCATTCGAGCACACGATGCACGCCAATCGTCGCCAGAGCCCAGAGGATCGGGAGGACACCCGTGGCTGAGTGAAAGAGGCCACCGCGAGAGCTGGAGAATGGGAAGGCCAGCGTCATCACGGCCAACAGGAGCAACAGGTACGCCACGCTGCCTGCCACTAGTGGCTCGCGACGCTTGCGCCATGCACCCACCAGCATGAACGGCCCGAGGACAACGCTTCCCACAACCACAGCCAGCGTCGTGAGGTTCGATCCAAGCGCCTCCGCTCGGGCAGCAAGGATTGCGCCCCACCCCTCCGATGCCCATCGCGCGGGGTTCAGCAGGGTTGGAGGATAGGTGAACAGCTCATCGTACCTGGTGAGCCACAGTGTGCGCGCACCACCTGCGGCCAGGAGGCTGCCCGAGAGAGCGAGGTTGCGTGCCATCCACGGGGCGATGACCATGGCATACCCCGCGGCAAGGAGCACGATCGCCATAAAGCGTCGACGCGGCGAGAGGGCCGCCATCACGCCGAGTGGGAACAGGATGAGGATGCCGTCCGCCCGCGCAAGGTGGGCCGCGCCCGCAGCAAGCCCAGCGACAAGCCACCAGAACCACCCGCGCCCGCGAAACGCGGCCGCGGCGGACACGAAGGCCAGAGTCCCAATCCATGCAAAGGCCGCGAACGCGTCGGTCGTGACCAGGAAGGGCAAGTAGAAGCCCGGGAAGGCAGCCAGCAATCCGGAAAGGAACGACTGGCGTGGGGTTGCCTTGAGGTGCAGTGCGACCCATGCCGTCAGGGCCGGCAAACCGGCGCCCAGGATCACAAAGGGTAGTTGAGCGGATCTGAAGCCGCTCCCGAGCATCTTGAGCCCGGCTGCTGCCACGACGCTGGCCATCGGCATCCAGTATAGATGCGAGGGATGAGGCAGGGACGCGGGATCATCCAGATAGTTCCACAGGAATGGCTCCTGGAAGCCATGCCCATCCGACAACTGGATCGCCGTGGCGTAGTAGTACTCGGCATCCATGTAGCCGGGAACGCGCACGAAGACGGCCATCGACCCGGCCGTCAAAATCCCCAGCACCCCCAACTCCAGCCACCGCCAGCGACTCATCGGATGAGTTCAGCCCTCTCGAATAGCACCTGCTGTGCCAGATTCGGGCCGAGGGCGGCCGGTTCCGGGAGACTCGCGGCTCTTCTACACATCCCGAAGGGACGCTGCTGATGCGCCCCGCTGCGCCTCCTAGGCAGCATCCGCCCTCTCAAAATCCAGGTCCCTCACCTCCGCCCCGCGGGTCACCCACCAGCGAACCCAGAGAAGACCGATGCACGCAAGGGCGGGTCCAGCCGATGCCCCGACGATTCCACCATCGGTCTCGGCAGAGGCAGAGAGGAACAAGGCCCACAACCCAAGGCCGAGGAGCACCACCGCGGCTGCCACGATCCAGTTGCCACCTTTGTGAATGCGTTGCGCCACGCTCCCCAGGACGAGCACCACGGCCGGAAGCAGGTAGACCGAGGATGGTGCGTCTGCAACCAGGCGCGTCAGCCAAGTTCCCAGCGCCAACAAGGATGCGGCACTCCACAGGAGCCAGCGCGTTCCCTTGCCCAGGCAAGTCCAGAGCGCCCAGGCCGCAGCCAGAACAAGCACCGCAGCCATGATCCATGTCGCATTACCCGCGCCCTGAGATAGCAGCCCCCATTCCATACCGTAGCTGCGCTGCACCTGGATGGCAGCGGCAATCTGCTGCAGCCAGGCCAGTGGCCAGCCTGGCATCAGCAGGAGCGAGAATGCCACGAGCACGCTGGCTGTGCCCAGTGCAGCTCCTACGATTCCCCATCGCATGCGGGAGCCCGCCCACGCTATGCCTGCCACCAGCACAATCAGGCCGACGACAGGATCCGCCATCCCAAGGGCCAGCAGGATCCCGGCTGCCACGTCCGATCCGCGTTCTATGCACGAGAGTGCCGCGAGCAAGAACACCAGCGTCAGGATCGCCGCATGCCCGGCGACGATCGAGCGAATCCCGGGAGGCCATGCGACGCAGAATGCGACCAGGAGCGCAAGCAGCATTGCCGGCGGGCGCCACGAAGCCAGACGCAGCGCCAGGACTGCAGCCACGACCAGCAGGACTTCAAGCAGCGTCATCCATCCGGCACGGGCTTCAGGGTAGTCGAGAAGCCCCCAGGGCGCATACAGGAGCATCGACGGGAATGGGGAGACGAAGAGCGCCAGATCCTCGCCCTGCTCCGGCAGGGCTTCCCTGCCGTAGAGGCGGCGCTGAGCGGAAAGGTTGACCTGAGGATCGTACGGGCTCAGGCCATTGGTCAGCCATGCATGAGCACCCTCCCAGCGTGGCAGGAACTCGTTTGCATCCTGCGCAGACTGGGCGAAGCGCGCGTTCGCCATGCCCAGGCCGACAAGGAAGGCGACGAGTAGTACGGCCATCAGGACCGTGGTCCAGGACGTCGAACGCGGTCTCACTCGGATCCAACCCCGCGGGAGGCTGATGATTCGCTCTGGGCGGCCCTCCACGCATCGACTGTCAGCACGACCAACACCAACGTTTGCATGGCAGTGGTGATCCACAGCGCGTCGAATCGCCCGCGCGAGAGCGAGACAGGCGACTCAAGAATCACCGCGGATGTAAACGCGACGGCGCACACCGCGCCTTTCGGGTGTGGCATGTTAGGCAGCACGAGAGGTACGAGGACGGCCAGCCACTGCGGGCTCCAGCCAGGAGAGGCCAGGAACAGCAGGGCCAGTCCCACAAGGAGAAACGAGATGCCCCCGCGCGGCGAAGACCTGCGAAGGCGCGCGGCGTAGCAGCTCTGTCGGTGCGGGGGAGCGAAGACTCTCCCAGGCACGCAGGGGACCCGACGCTGCCCTGCCGGCGATTC
>JAPLGR010000163.1 GCA_026390045.1 Chloroflexota bacterium
AAGGCCCGCCCTTGCTGTCGCGCGTCTCACCTGGCTGAGATCAAGTCGCCGCCCTGAAGCGTCCGCATCCGTCTTGACCAGCCCTCGCCTTCATGCTACGCTTCTCCGCTAAGGGAACGCTTAGGGGTTGCGTCCTATCGAGACATGCGGCACGCTCCGGGTAGGCGCTCAACCCACACGCCCAACGAAGCTAACCAGCGACTCTCATCACAGAGGAATGCCATGAAGCCATCGCACCACGCTCTCCACCTAGTCATTCCCGCACTGTTCGCGCTGTGTCTGGCGGCTTGTGCTCCCGCCGCCACTGAAGTCCCCGCACTGCCAACCGATACCGCCGCGCCGCCCAGCCCCGTGGTTTTCGAGGTTGTAGGGCCTGACGGCAGTCAATCCTTCACGATGGAGCAGCTTCAGGCCTTGCCGGCCACGGAAGGCCAGGGCGGGTTCATGAGCAGCACCGGCATGATCACCATCCCGGCCCTGTATCGGGGCGTTGCCCTCAAGGACCTAGCACCACTCCTGAGCATCGACTTCGACGGGTCGATGGGCCTGACGCTGACCGCCGAGGACGGTTACAGCATGACCTTCTCGTACGATCAGGTGGTCAGCGGCGCCTTCACCGCGTACGACCCCGCGACCGGCAGCGAGCTACCGGACCATGATCCACTGACTGCCATCATCGCCTACGCGCGCGACGGGCAGCCACTGGATCCCACCGAGGACGGGGCCCTGCGCGTCCAAGTCGTCAGCGCCACGAACAACCAGGTGGTCGACGGGCACTGGACAATCAAGTGGGTGGCCAAGGCCGAAGTAATGTCGGTCGGCGCGGACTGGAACCTCGGGCTCGAGGGCGCGCTGACAGACACCGTTGACCGCGCCTCCTTCCAGTCCTGTTCTGCCCCATCCTGTCACGCGGCCACATGGGAAGACGAGAGCGCGCAGCCCTGGGTCGGAGTCCCGCTGTGGAGGCTGGTCGGGCAGGTAGACGATGCGGACGACCATGGTGACGACGGATACAACGACGAATTGGCCGCCGCCGGATATCAGGTGGACCTGGTTGCCGCAGACGGCTACGCCGTGACCCTCGACAGCCAGACCATCCAGCGCAACGACAAGATCCTGCTTGCCTACCTCGTGAACGACGGCGAACTTCCGGAGAAGTACTTCCCGCTTCGCTTGGTAGGCGCCGATCTCCAGAAGGGCCAAATGGTGGGACAGGTTGCCGAGATCATCGTCCACGTTTCGCCCTTGCCGGAGGCGACCGTCGAGACGGAAACGCTGGCCGCCGCTGATGGCAGCGTGGTGATCGTCGGCCGCGTCGGAAACGAGTTGTCCCTCACCGAGGACGCACTGCGGGCGATGGGCGTCGCCACCATCCAGGCCGAAGACCCAAAGGACGGCGTGCAGGAGTATGAGGGGGTGAGGCTGGCGTCGCTGCTGCAGATCGCCCAGGTCCAGCCGGAGGCGACGAAAGTCGTCTTCACCGCCAGCGACGGGTATAGCGCCGAGATCGATCTTGCAACACTGCTCGGCTGCCCCGACTGCATGCTGGCGTTCGGGGAAATGCCGGGCTGCTACTGGACCGTCATGCCGGGCCAGGCCACCGCGCTGTGGGTCAAAGAGGTCACGAAGATCGAGGTTCAGTAGCCAGGGGTGTTCAGGATTCCCGTTCCGGGCCTTTGGGCCCAGAACGGGTTTGCGGTATGTCAGACAATTCTCTTAGAGGAGGAGTTCGATGAAACGGATTCCAGTTCTGTGGCTGATGGCGCTGGTGCTGGTCGCCGCGGCCTGCGCCCCGGCTGCGACGCCGGCCCCGGTTGAGCCGACGGCCGTGCCGCCCACCACCGTCCCGCCGACAGAAGCTCCGGCAGCCGCCACGCCCACGTTCTTCGTAACCGGCCTGGTGGCCAATGAACTTGCGTTGGCCGAGGCCGACCTGCGAGCCATGGACGTCGTTGACATCCAGGCGGAGCACCCGAAGAAGGGTATGCAGGACTACACCGGCGTGCGGCTAATCGTCTTGATGGCGCTGGCGCAGGTCAAGCCGGAGGCGGCGACGCTGGTCATCACCGCCAGCGACGGGTTCTCGGCCGAGATCGATGTCCCGACCCTGACCGCATGCACCGACTGCCTGCTTGCGTTCACCGACACGCCGGAGAGCTTCACGGCGGTCATGCCCGGCCAGTCGAGCAAGCTGTGGGTGAAGGACGTTGTCTCGCTCGAGTTCAAGTAGTTCGGAGACGCCTGCCGGCCAGGGGATGGCTGCCGTTGTCCCCTGGCCGGCCCCTCATCCCGCGATAGACTCCAGCCCCGTACGAAGTCTGAGGCGCTTGCCCCGTATGACCCATCGAAATGACAGGGTCCTCCGGTGGCTGTGCGTGCTGGCTGCGACTGCCCTTGCCAGCTGCTCTGCACAGCCCACACCGCCTCCAGCGAAGACCCCGCTGGTTGTGTTTGCCGCGGCCAGCCTGATCCTGCCCTTCGCCGACCTGGAGAAGGCCTTTGAGCAGGCGCATCCCGAGATCGACGTCCAGGCGCAGTACCACGGAAGCATCCAGGTCATCCGCCACGCCACCGAACTGCACGAGCCGATCGATGTCGTTGCTACGGCCGACGCATCGCTGCTTCCGATGCTCGTGTACTCGGCGGTAGACCCGGACACGGGCGAGCCGTATGCCAGCTGGACGATCCGCTTCGCTAGCAATCGTCTGGCGCTGGCCTATCGACCCGACAGCCAATACGCCGACGAGATCACCCAGGATAACTGGTTTGAAGTCCTGGCGCGGCCAGAGGTGAGGGTCGGCATCGCTGATCCACGCTTCGACGCTGCAGGCTACCGGGCCCTGATGGCCTACGCGCTGGCTCAGGACTTGTACGGCATGCCCTCCCTGTTCCGCGACATGTTCGGCGGGCAGTTCTCCTATCCGCTGACCATCTTCCGCGAGGAGGGCCTGACGACGATTACCGTGCCCGAGATCATCGAGGCCCGTCCTGACGCGCACATCGTCGTTCGCGGCGGCAGCATCCAGCTCCTTGCCTTGCTCGAGTCCGGCGACATCGACTATGCTTTCGAGTACGAGAGCGTCATCCAGCAGCACGGCCTGGAGATGCTCCCCTTGCCGGATGAGATCAACCTGGGCGCCGTGGGCCTCGACCCCGTCTATCAGACGGTCCAGGTGAACCTGGACTTTCAGCGCTTTGCCACCGTCGCGCCGGTGTTCCGGGGCGAGCGGATCGGCTACGGGATCACGATCCCGAGCAACGCCCCGCATCCAGAGCAGGCTGTCGAGTTCATCGCCTTCCTGCTAGGTAACGAGGGCCGCGCAATGATGGAAGCAGATCACCATCCGATCTTCGATCCCGCGATAGCTGACCACTTCGCCTTGCTGCCCGAAGCTCTCCAGGCGTTCTGCGCGCCAGCGGATTCGCCTTGAGCCGGGCACGCCTCTTCTTCGACCTCGCCTTTGGCCTCCTGGGCGGCGCGCTGGTCCTGTTCCTCGTGCTACCGCTGGTCAGCGCGTTCCTGGTGACAACGCCCGCCGAGTTCCTGCAGGCCTGCCTCGATCCAGAGGTGCTGCGGTCCATCGGCCTGACGTTCGGTGCGGGGGCCATCGCAACCGCGATCGCCCTCGGCACCGGCGTCCCGCTGGCCTACCTGCTTGCGCGGCGTAAGTTCCATGGCAAGCGGTTGCTGGAGGCGATCGTCAATCTCCCCATCGTCATCCCGCATACCGCAGCCGGCGTAGCACTCCTGCTGGTCTTCGGCCGCCGGGGGCTCGTCGGCCAGTGGCTGCTGCCGCTCGGATGGACCTTCACCGACACTCTGGCCGGCATCGTTGTCGCCATGCTGTTCGTAAGCGTGCCATTTCTGGTGAACTTGAGCCGCGAGTCGTTCTGCCTGGTGGATGAGGAACTGGAACGCGTGGCGCGCACCGACGGCGCCACGCCCTGGCAGGCCTTCTGGCACGTGACGCTGCCTCAGGCCTGGCGCGGCGTGCTGGGTGGCGCGGTGATGATGTGGGCGCGCGGCATCAGCGAGTTCGGCGCAGTCGTCATCCTGGCCTACCACCCGAAGATCGTCCCGGTGCTGGTCTACGAGCGCTTTGAGGGCTTCGGCTTGAGCGCCGCCCAGCCGGTGGCGCTGCTACTGATCCTGGTGGCGGTGCTAACATTCTTGCTACTCCGCCTGGCCCTGCTGCCAGAGCGAGAGTAGCCCGCGAACGTACGCTTCCAGGAGGCGACCCATGAAGCTCAGCGCGCGCAATGTCCTCAAGGGGAAGATCGTCAAGGTCCAGCGTGGCGCGGTCAACGCCGAGGTGACGCTCGAGCTGCCCGGCGGCACCAAGCTCACGTCGATCATCACCCTGGGCTCGGTCGACGCACTTGGTCTGCAGGAGGGAAGAGAGGCCTACGCTGTGATCAAGGCCTCCAGCGTGATGCTGGCAGTTGACTGAACGTTGTCGGAACCCTTCCGGGAATCAGGCGATTGTGGAATGGCGTTAGGGTCGCGGCGGCGGCGACCCTGCTTGCCAGGTTCGTGTCAGAAGCAGCAGGTTGAAGAGCCGCTGATCAGGCCTTCTTGCGCTTCAGCCAGGCCTTGTAGCCGAAGTAGCAGACCGCACACAGCACGGCGGTGATCCCCCAGATGGGGAAGCCCGACTTGATGGCCTGCCACCAGTCGCGGTTGGTGAACATGCCAATGTAGATCGTGATCGCCGTCCACACGATCACGAAAATCCCCACCAGCCAGAAGCGCATCAGCTTGAGTTTCTTCACCATCTCCGGTGTCATGTCAGGCTCCCTTCGCTAGGTCGAGTGCCCGGTCGTGATTCAGCCGGTCCGAGGGCCAGTGCACCGGTCCCCCTGTCTCCGGGAGCGAGCCGCTACATCTTTGCGGCTACGCTCAGTCCACGATCACAGGCGAATGCTCGCCTGAATGCAAGTTTAGTGCCGGAGACCAGCAAGCTCAAGCTTCATGGCAGGAAGTGCAGGTGCGTGGACACGGGAAAGGCTCACAGCGGCAGGGGCGCTCCCCCGCCGCTTGCCTTCCGCCTGACCTTTGATCCCGGAAATCGCGAGACGGACCTGATGCCAAGCTCGAGGGGTCATCCATATGGAGCCGGCTCACGCGGCGGCCCCACGTCGCGCAGGACGTCCTTGAGTCTGGCTGTCGCAAGCACCTCGCGCCTTGCCCGCCCCTTCGGCCCAGACCATCGAACAAGCCGGATGACACCGCCGGCAATCTCGATGCCGGTCAGGCTCCCGTCGCTGAAGGAGCAGCAGCCGGTGTTGAAGTAGCACGGCTGCTCCTGCGCCCGGGCAAACGCCAGGTCAGTCTCCATCCGCTCGGCCACCTCGGGGTCATATGCTTCCGGCTGGTGGCGCAGGTCGTCGTAGATCGCTGCCAGCTGATCATAGCGCGCCGGGGAGGGAAACGCCGGATGGTGCGTGTGTCCGGCGATGACGATCAATCCCTCCTTCGACACGGCCCAGCGGTATATGGCGCGCTCGTGCTTGCGTCCCAGGCGCCAGTCGGTGGCCGGGGTGGTCGTCTTCAAGTTGGCGAGCCGCTGGATCGGCCGCCATGAGTAGCGCAGCATCCGGCGGCTGAACCACGCCAGCCGCTCCTCCCATGCCACCCCCTGGTGACCGTGAACCAGAAAGATCTCGCCCAGCGCCCGGCCTTTGTCCATCACGAGCAACCGGAGCGACTCGATCGGCTCCACCGGCCCAAGCAGCGGCCGCAGGTAGAGATCGACAAGAACGCTGCGCTGCCAGGCCTCGTCGTGGTTGCCGAGGAGCCGCCAGTAGCGCCCCGCATCCAAGAAGGGTTTCTCCAACGCGATCGATGCCGCGTACTCGGTGACGACCTCGATTGGCCAGCACTCCCACAGGTCCTCGGTGTCGCCGAGGATGGCAAGAATGAGGTGTTGCCGATCATAGCGAGCAACTGCCGCGGCGTAGGTGTGTTTGCAGGCGCGGAAGTCATCGGCGTCGTCTCCCGCGCCCCGGTGCAAGTCCGAGAGGATCGCCAGGCGCAGGTCGCGCAGTTCGATGGGCACCACAGGAGCTATGCCGCGGGCGCGGTCAAGGCCGGCGTTGATATCCTGCTGGTAGCTCATCCGTTGCCTTGCGCCCGTGCGTGTCCGGCGAAGAGAACACGGCCGGCGCGCAGCGTATCGTACCAAGGTTCGTCAATGCTTACAGAGAC